>JAFQGP010000141.1 GCA_017415485.1 Clostridia bacterium | reverse complement strand
ATTTCAAATATCGTATTATTTACAAAAAATGACCGACTGTTTTAAGTCAGTCGGTCGTTTTTGGTTAAGCAATTACATTATTTTGCAAATTTATATTTCACAACTATGGGATAGTGGTCGGAGGACTCGTTGTCGTTCTTGACTTCATAGTGCGTCACGGTAACGCCCTTGCCGTTGGTAAAGATGAAATCGATCTTGCTTCCGCCGGAATAAGTATTGCCGGGGTTCACTTTTTCGGATGCAATTTTCTCGGTGCTGACATAGCCGTGCCCGTCCATTATCTTTTCCACGCCCGAGCCGTTATAGTCGCCGCACATAAACATAGGAAGATCGCGGAACTGCTCTATATACGCCGCCATACAGGCTGCCTGATCGGCTTGACCTCCCATATGGTCAAAGTGGGTACTGATGAAGACAAACCGAACGCCCGTTGCTTTTTCCTCAAGTACGGCAAATGTAAATATGCGCTCATAGGTCGAATCGGGAACCTTTGTGTATTTGATCTCGGGAGTCTCCGAAAGCCAGCGAGTGCCGCTGTCTATCAAAGTATATTTATCTTTGCGGTAAAGGATCGGATTGAACTGATCTTCCGAAGTGTGAGTGCCGTCTCTGCCCTCTCCGATAATACCGTATTCAGCGGAAAACTTATCGGTAAGGAACGCCATCCACTCGTGTGTGCATTCCTGCAAGCCCATTATATCGGGAGATATCTCCTCTATCGTCTGCAATACAGCCCTCACCCTGCTCTCCTGACCCGCCGTATGCATCCACACGTTGTAATCAAGGATAACCGTTTCTTCACCCGTTTCGGGAGAAGCGACAGTATCCTTAAGAGTCAGATTGGGAGTATCTTTCAACAAGGAAACAAAAAGGTTAAATGCGTGAAGAAGTCCTGCGGAATCGTTTGCGGCGAGCAGAATGCCGTTCGTGCTGTTACCGACGAAGAATTGATCCGCAGAGATCGCGGGCGCAGTATCGCGCGAGGTAATACCGATTCTGATCTCTTTTCCCGTGGGATCAGATGCATCGCTCTTGATTTCAAGGGTGTACCCGCTCATTTCGGCGATAACGGTGCGCAGAAGCTTGGCAATATTATCCTCCGAGTTCTTTTTTGCGCGAGGACAGACTATTGAATATTCGGATATCGGAGTACCGCCAATGCTGACTTCGGTATATTCGTCACGGAATATAAAGCTTTGAGCAGCGTTGTCGAAAAAGACTTCTCCTTCATGCTTTTGGGTTACGTTTTCAATAAAATGCTCCATCGCCCTGAGGGTTCCCGCCGCAGTCGCGCCGGCGATAACAAGCTTCCCCCCAACCATACCGTAGCCGTAATCGTTATACATAAGTTCTGAAACAAATTCTTGGCTCTCCTCGCGGTCGCAAGCTCCGACGAGTATCTCAAACTCGGATTCCGCATATCCCGGAATGGCATCGGTGACGAAATCAGACTTAACGTCAAGATCAAGCGAAAGATCCGATTTGAGCACCGTTTTAAGTCTTTTTGCGGAAGATTGAAACAAATAGTCATCATCATTTCTGATAATCACAAAGTTTCCAAGCTCAGAGAGGGTGAGGTGCGCCGATGGTTGCGCCTCTGCCTCGGTAATTTCGGCTTCGGTCATTAATTCCGTTGTTTCTTCCCCGCCCTTTTCGCAGGAAACAACAAACGCCCCTGTCAAACAAAGAAGGGCGAAACACAAAAACAGGCTGAAAAATCTTTTCATAAATCTTTCTCCTTATTATTCAATATTGGCAACTCTGCCTGTAAGCCGGGTTCTGTCGTGGACGACCATCTGTCTTTGCTGTATGTCGCCATACAGCTCCGGGGTTGCCCCCGTGCCACCCGGGAGTATGTGTCGGGCAAACGACTCCCATACGGTGTTGCTTCGGATAGGGTTTACAGCGGACCTATGTTACCATAGGAACTGGTGAGCTCTTACCTCGCCTTTCCATCCTTACCCGCTTGCGCGGGCGGTTTATTTCTGTTGCACTTTCCCGGCAGTCACCTGCGGCTGACGTTATCAGCTATCCTGCCCTGCGAAGCCCGGACTTTCCTCACGGTAATACCTTTCGGCACAATACCGCGCGGCCGTCCGGCAGAGTTGCCTACATATTATAACACAGTCTTCATTCTTTGTCAACCAAAAAATACCCCATTTTTCCACTATAACGAAATAAATTAACAAATAAGTCTTGACAAATACCAAAATGTATGATATTATATAATATGCATTTTTGCGTATCGGATCCTCCCGCACGGAGAGATATCGAAGTGGTCATAACGAGGCGGTCTTGAAAACCGTTTGGGCTCACGCCCACAAGGGTTCGAATCCCTTTCTCTCCGCCATTTTTTGGTTTTTACCGAGACGCAAATATAATTCTGTAAGGAGGTTTGCATCAATGACAGGTCTTGAGATCACCTTTGGTATCATTCTCATCGTGTTCGCTGTTTTCCTTGTAGTGGCTGTTCTTCTTCAGTCCACCACCGAAAAGGGATTGGGCGTTATTGCCGGAGCAGGCGAGTCCTTCCTCGGCAAGGACAGAAGCTCGCGCCTTGATAAGCTTCTCAACAAGCTTACACCCATCATTGCAGGAGCTTTCGCTATCATCGTTCTTGTAATGTACCTCATCGTTGAATAATCAAACTGAGCACAGAAAAACCCACGCAAAAGCGCGGGTTTTTCTTTTGTTTTGATTGACTTGACAATATAAGTATGGTATAATTATATTGAATAAGTGAAAGGAGTGCGACCGTGAAAAAACGCTTGACTGTTCTTTGCCTTGTTTTATTTCTGATCCTCCCCTCTCTTACCTCGTGCTTTTACCGCGGCGCGATAATGAAGCTTGACGAGGGCGACCGCGCGGCGGCGGTCTTTGACGCTGTCAACAAGGTAAGCCGCTCCTCCTACCTCTTGCGCCGCGAAACAAAGCTTTCGGGCACCATTGAAAGCTTGCAGGCAGAGGTGAATATCACTTACGATTCCTACTATTTCGATCTCAACACCGAAACGCCGACGGTGCATCTTGAAACCACCGCCGAAACGACCGCTTACATTGATTCCGAGCCCTACACAACGACTGTCCGCGTCCGCTCGGGATTCCGCGACGGCAAGATGTACGTTCAAAACTCGGCAACTTCCTCGATGTATTCAAACATCACGGCTGAGGATTACTTCGCGTATCTGACCAAAAACTCCGCTATTGACGAAAAAATAACCGCTGCGCTCAAAAGTGCCGCGACTCAAACCTGCAACGCAAACAGGGATGGCTCGTGGCTTGTCGGATTCTCCGATTTTCCCGACGAGGAGCTGAGCCTTCTCGCCTCGGCGTATTTTGATCCCGCTGTTTTCAGATTTCAGAACACATTAATCAATGGGCTGATAGTTGCAATCGAAGCTACCAAAAAGCTCGAGCTGAAAGAAATGCAGTTCACCCTCCTTTTTGATAAAAACGCATCGGCTGTCACCACCGTCAAGCTGCTCGAAGCCGACAAAAACGATCTGCCGAAGATCAATTTCTATAAATTCAAAGAAGTTTCCGACCTTCGCTTCCTTGGTGAATTACAAAATAAGATAAACGAAAAGCTCGCATCCGACTCATATTCTCTGTCGATGAACGACGTTCTCACAGTAACCAAAAGCCAATCGGGCACCACTCGCACGGAAACCGATGCCCACATAGAATTTGCTGATCCCGGAAGCGGCATTACGTTTGATTACACCTATCAGAATCCCTCAATCTCGAATACAACCTCCGAGCTTCAATACCGTGACGGCGTGCTTTATGCCACAAGCGGCAACTCTGAGACTGTCTTTGACCCCTCGATGAACGAATACGAAGCGCGTGCCTACCTTCTTTCGCTGATCGACCCCGGCAATCTTGCGGGCGCACCCGTCTCGAGCTTTGAAGTTGATGAAAAGAACCCGAATCAATACACTCTTTACATCGAAAGTCCCGCAATAGACAAACATTATAGTCTCATCGGCGGTTTTCCTCTCGACTCGGTCACAGCATCCGCAAGAATAGTTCTCACGCTTAAAAACGGAGAATTATCCGAATACCGCTATTATCTCACGATAAATGCGGAATACTATAATTATAAGGTAAGGATAGTACAAATCAACACAAGAATTTTTGAATAAGAAAGGACAGAAAAAAATGAAAAAAAGACTATTTTCCATCATCATTTGCATTGCCCTTCTCTGCCCGCTTGCTTCTTGCTCGGGCAAGCCTGATCTGATGAAGCTTGAAGGTGCGGAGCGTGCCGATGCCTTCTTTGATTTAGTAAACGCAGACCCCGCCGATGCTTACAGCGTCGGAATGGATATGAAGATCGAGGGCTCGCTTTATGGGCTCGCGCTCGACGCGGAGCTCGAAACCGACACAACTTATATCGACTATAAATCAAGCTCGCCCTCCTACCATTCGGAATTGAGATCGGTTATCACCGCGGGTGAGATCACGCAAAAAACGAACTCGGTCAGCGGCTACCGCGACGGTAAGATGTACGAAATGACCGACCGTGACGGCTCGAAGAACGCCCTTGTGTCTTCGATCTCGGTCGAGGATTTCAAGGCTCACAAGGAGTTTCTCGTCGGTTACAGTGACGAAGAGCTTGAGGCTATCCACAAGAGCGCGACGGTCAAGGATTGCGTCAAAAATGAGGACGGCACCTGGTCGGCTTCCTACTCGGGCTACTCCGAGGAAAACGTTCTCGCGCTGGTCGACTACGCCTTCGACCCGACAGTTCTCATCCTCGACGGCTGGAAGGTCAAGGATATCATCTTCACCGTCGATGCCGATGCGGAATTTCTTCCCACGGAATGGGAATATGAGATAGTTTTTGAGAAGACTTCGGGCAGCTACCCCGAGCCCGAGGCGAAGACCGAGATCGAATTTGACAACATCGGCACCGCAAAAGCGCCCGAGGTCGATCTTTCCGCCTACACCGAGGTCGAGGGACTTGCCGAGCTTCAGAAGATCAGAATGCTCCTCGGCGAGATGTTCGCGGCGGATTCGGGCTCCTTCACGACCGACAGCGAGCAAAAAGTTGAGGTCGCCGGCACAACGCAGTACAACCGCGAGATCGACGCCGTAAGTTTCAAGAGCGAAAACGGGAAATATTCCTTCAAGATCGACGCGCAGGTCAATCCGAACAGCATTTCGGGCTCTTATGACGCTGTAATCAACTATGCAAACGGCACCTTCAAGATGGAGGGCAAGGACATCAGCACCGTCACGCAGGAAATGATAGATTCCGAAGCGCGCGCGTATATTTCCCGCCTTTACGACCCTGCGGGACTCTCGAACGCGCAGATATCAAACATCGAACTGCGAAAAGAGGGCTTTACTCACTATTTAACGATCGCCAACCCCGATTACTCGGCTCTCGAGGCGTCTCTTTCGGCACTCGGCGCGAGCGGCTTCAAGTGCGAGGCGCAGGTCGGCGTTGATTACGAAAACGGCGCGATCCAAAAATACGAATACACCATGACCCTGACTGCAAAAGTCAGCGGTCAGATGCTCACCGTTAAGGTGAAAAACACCGTCACCTTTGGCGGAATGAATCAAGAGGCATAAATGAAGATAGTTATACTCGACTCCGGCACACTTGGCGCCGACATTGATCTTGAACCCATAAAAGCTCTCGGCGAGGTCACGGAGCACAAAACAACGCCTCCCGAACTCGTTGCCGAAAGGCTCGCGGATGCCGAGGTCGCCGTACTCAATAAGGTAAGGCTGAATGCAGAAAACCTTGCAAACGCAAAAAACTTAAAGCTCATTTGCGTTGCGGCAACGGGATACGACAATATCGACATCGAATTCTGCCGTGCAAACGGCATCGCGGTCTGCAATGTGCCGGGCTATTCGACTGACAACGTCGCGCAGCTTTCCGTCGCAATGGCACTCTCGCTCGTCACTCACCTTGACGAGTTCAGAAGCTTCGTCCACTCGGGCGAATATTCAAGATCGGGGAGCGCAAACCGCCTTGAGCCCGTCTATCACGAGATCGCGGGAATGACCTGGGGCGTTGTCGGAGGCGGCGGGATCGGCTCGAAGGTTGCAGAGATCGCACAGGCACTTGGCTGCCGCGTGCTTCTCTGCCGCCGTCAGCCCGAAACGAGATACGAAGCCGCCGACATCGACCGCATCTGCCGCGAATGCGACGTCATCTCGCTCCACGTTCCGCTGAACGACGGAACGCGCGGCATGATCTCGCGCGAGCGCATTGAATCAATGAAAGATGGCGTAGTCATCGTCAACACCGCCCGCGGTGCAGTTTGCGACGAGGCGGCAATTGCCGATGCAGTCCTCTCGGGCAAGATCGGCGCCCTCGGCTGTGACGTCTATTCAAAAGAGCCCTTTGGCGAAGATCATCCCTTCTCCGCCCTCCTCGACCGCCCGAACGTCTGCCTGACGCCCCACATGGCTTGGGGATCTTATGAAGCGCGTAACCGCTGCGTAAGACGTATGGCGGAAAACATAACCGAATTTTTCGCGGGTAACATTCACAATAGAATTTGCTGATCTAATAAAAAGCAAGTGCGAACAAAGCGTTCTTGGTGTCCCCTCATCACCCGCTGCGGCGGGAGCTTCTCCCAGGAGAAGCCTGGGTTTACTGTGAGCTTCGCTTGATATTTCTAATTTTCGTATTATTTATGTAATTGAAATTTGCCTTGGCAAATTTCTACCTTTGCATTCCGCTTTTGCGGAATATTTAGCTCGTGCGAAGCGCGAATTTAGCTTTTGCATAGCAAAAATTTAGCATTTCTCTAAGAGAGAAATATTTAGCTCAAGCCGTTATCCTCCCCAGGCTTCTCCTGGGAGAAGCTCCCGCCGCAGCGGGTGATGAGGGGACACCGTTTGCACCCAATTATCCCAAGTGAGCCTTAACTTATTAATAAAATGACAATCAGAAAAATCACAAAAAACGACAAACCTATCTACACCGCAATGGCGAAGGATTTTTACTCCTCTCCCGCGGTGCTTGAGAATATTCCCGAAGAAAATATAACCTCTTCCTTCGATCTTTTCCTCGCGGGCACGCCCTGGGGCGATGCCTTCATCTTCGAGTCGGAGGGGCAGGTCGCCGGCTATGGCGTTCTTGCCTACACTCACTCGCAGGAGGCGGGCGGCAAGGTCGTTTGGATCGAGGAAATATACATCAAAAAAGAATACCGCGGCAAGGGACTCGGCTCCGAGTTTCTCGAATTCGTCAAGGAAAGCATTCCCGCAAAGCGCTACCGCCTTGAAACCGAGCCCGAAAACGAGCGTGCAGCCGCGCTCTACCGCCGCCACGGATTTGAACATTTTGAATATGTAAATTATAAATTGGACAGGTGAAAAAATGAATCTCAACATCAAATTTTCCGAAAATATCGGCGCAATGAAGCCGATGCACGCCGTCAACAACGCCCCCGTGCGCCCGATGAAATCGCAGTGGCGAAGCAATTTTGACACCTTCAAGGCACTAAAAATTCCCTATGCGCGAACACACGATGCATCCCTCTCCGAGATCTACGGCGCACAGCACGTAATGGACGTCCATTGCATCTTCGCCGATTTCTCGCGCGACCCCGACGATCCCACGGCTTACGATTTCCGCAACACCGACCAATACATCACCACCTGCTTTGATGCAGATTGCGAGATCTACTATCGCCTTGGAACCTCGATCGAGCATCTGCCGGGCAAATACGGATCGATTAAGCCCGCGGACCCGCTCAAGTGGGCAAAGATCTGCGAGCACATCATCCTTCACTACACCGAGGGCTGGGCAAACGGCTACCACTACCCCATCAAATATTGGGAGATCTGGAACGAGGCTGACCTTGATGTCAACGAAACCGAAAACAAGCGTTGCTGGAGCGGCACGGCGGAGGAATTCTTTGAATTCTTCAAGATCGCCTTCCTCTATCTCCGCAAGAGATTCCCGAACATCAAGCTCGGTGGCCCCGCGCTTGCAAACAATCTGCCCTGGGCACGCCAATTCCTTGAAAAAATGACCGAGGGCGAGAGAGCCGAGCTCGACTTCTTCTCCTGGCACATCTACACGATCCACGCCGAAAAGATGCTCGAACGCGCAAAGAAGGTCGCAGACCTGCTCGACGAATTCGGATACGGTCACATCGAAAAGCACCTCAACGAGTGGAACTACATAGAAAATTGGACCACGCAATTCATCGACAGCGTTCGCGTCATCAAGGGCCTCAAGGGCGCGGCTTACGATTTCGCATTTATGGCAGTCGGACAGAATTCGCCCTACATCGATATGATGATGTACTACGACGCGCGCCCCGACAAGGAATACAACGGCCTTTGGGACAGCCATTTCATGCTCCCGCTCAAGGGATATTACGCCTTTGACTTCTTCTCCGCACTCTATCAGCTCGGCACACAAACGAAGCTTGAATGCGAGCAGGACGACATCTACGCCCTCGCGGCAACCGACGGGGAGACGGGCGCGGCTGTAATTTCCTATTACACCAACGACCCCGAGGCGACCGACAAGACCTTCACCGTCACCCTCGACCGTGCGGGAGATTACGAGATCTGCGCGATCGACGAGGATCACGACGGCGACAAGATCGGTGCATTCTCGGGCACAGCGATCGAAATTACTATGAAACCCAACACACTTATAAAAATCGGAGGAAAGATCAAATGATCCAGATAGGTACATACGTTCACGGCGGCGGAAATATTGAGGAAAAGATCGTCGCCATCAAAAATGCGGGATTTGATTTCGTAGCGATCGGAATGGGCGCGTTTTCGGATGATAATCTTGAATATCAGGTCGAGCTTTGCGAAAAGTACGGCCTCCCCATCGACAACATCCACCTCACCGGTGGCAAGACGACCGAGATCTGGTTCGAGGGCGAGCTTGGCGACAAGGTCTGCGCGCGCTACTGCCGCGAGATCAAGCGTGCCGCCGCAGTGGGAATCAAAAAGGGCATCGCGCACATCACCTGGGGACACAAGGACCCCGGCGAGGTCAACGAATACGGCATTTCGCGCCTGACCAAAATGGCAGATTGCGCGCTTGAAAACGGCTTCCTTCTCTGCCTTGAAAACTCCGTGTTCATCGAGCACCTCTATGCAACCATGGAAAAGCTCAAGGATCACCCCGCAGTCCGATTCACATATGACAGCGGCCACCGCAACGCCTTCGCGCACGGTCTCGATCTCCTCGGCGCATTCGGTCACAGACTCGCGGCTCTTCACATCGACGATAACGACGCCGCGCACGACCTGCACCTGATGCCCTTCGACGGCAACATCGACTGGGAGCGCGACGCGCGCCAGCTTGCCAAGACCGAGTTCGCACGCACCCGCATCTGTGCTGAGACTTCCTACGGTGGGGAAAAGAAGATCAAGGATATGAGCGACGAGGAGATCGCCGCAATGGTCGATGCGCTCCCCATCGCAAAGAACCCCGAGCTCTTCATAATCGAGGACGGCATTATGAAGTCCTATACCTCGCTTTCCTACGCAGACTACATGGTAAGACTCCACGAAAGACTGAAAAAACTCGCAGATCTGATCGAGGCGAATATTTAATTGAATCAGAAAAACGGCTGTGTCCCAATGGGATACAGCCGTTTTTTGATTATTGCGAAACATATTTCTCCGCCTGCAGATTGAACATCTCGGCGTATTTTCCGTTTTTCGCCATCAGCTCGTCGTGGGAGCCGACCTCGCAGAGCTTGCCGGAATCGAACATATAGATCCTGTCTGCCATACGGGTGGTCGAAAGGCGGTGGGAGATAAAGATTACAGTCTTGCCCTCGGCGTATTTGAGGATCGACCGATTCAGCTCGTACTCGGCGACGGGGTCGAGGGCGCTTGAGGGCTCGTCCATTATCCAGAGCTCGTAGGGACGGGCGAATACGCGGGCGATGGCGACTTTTTGGCTTTCGCCGCCCGAAAGATTGGTGCCCTTTTTGTCAAACTCGCGCGTGAGCATCGTCTTCGTGCCGAGTTTTAAGGTGTTCAGCTTCTCGGTAAAGCCCGCGGCTTCGAGTGAACCCTCGACGGTTTTCGCATCTTTCTCCTCGTAATACGCGCCCGACATTACGTTTTCCGCAACCGTGGTGGCGAAGATCTTGTAGTCCTGGAAGACACAGCCGATCTTGTTGCGGTACGCCGAAAGATCATATTCCTTCGCGCTTTTACCGTTATAAAGCACCTCTCCAGAGGTGGGGTCGTAAAGGCGCATAAGCAGCTTGATGAGCGTGGTCTTGCCCGCGCCGTTGTAGCCGACGATGGCGATCTTTTCGCCCTTTTCGATCTTCAGATCAATGCCCTTCAAGGCATCGGCGCTGCCGCTGTTCTCATTTTTCGGCTTCTTGTGGTCGGATTTGTGCCACTGATACTTCGGTTTGTCCGAAAAATCATAGGTGAAAGAAACGTTTTTGAGTTCAAGCGACTCAAATGCGGGCACTTCGACCTCGCCGCTCACTACCTTCGGCTCGTATTCGAGGAATCCGTAATACTTCTCGAGGAAGAGCGAGTGCTCGGGGAATTTGGCAACGCGCTCGACGAAATCGGTTATGTTCCACTCGACTCGCCAGATAAGTCCGACACTCGCGGCGAAAACTCCGACAAGGATCGCGCCGTCAAGCATTCGAAGCAGCAGATAAAAGATGATCCCGAGGCGGACTGCCTCCATAAATACATTGTAAAAAATACCGTAGATCAGGAAATACTTGATTCCGTATTTCTTCGCAAGCTTTACTCTGTCCTCATTGTTCGAATCAGCTTCGCGGAGGAGCAGATCGCTGACGCTGCCCGTGCGTATCTCCTTGGCGTAGTCGGGAAGGTGATAGACGCGGTTGAGATAATCGCGCTTGCGGTTGAGCGGCTTTTTCTCTTTTTCGTGCTTATAACCGATCTTGTTGCCGAAATAGTTGACAACGCAACCGACAACGCCCATTCCGCAGACAACGTAGATGACGACCATATCAATATCCGCCGCGATAAGCGTTCCGAGAATGGTGACGAGAGCGATGACGCGCGCAGCGAGAGTGTTGAGATCGGCAAGGATCTTCAGTGAGCGCGAAGATGCCTCATCCATCGCCCAGACGAAGTCGTTGTAAAACTCGGGGTCGTCATAGCAGGCGACGTCGATCTCCTTGGTCTTCATAAACAGCTCGGTGTGGATATGGTAATCGAGCTTGTGGTGGAGATTCGGCTTGATCACGCGGTGATAGATGCGCTCGATCATGAAGTAAACGCCATACCACAGAGCCATTAAGCCGATGATCTTAACAATGTCCTCAAGCGGGTCGCCGCGGTCGAGCGCATTGAAGAGGTTGAGGGTGAAAACACCGTAAACGGCGTTGTTCACTCCGAGGAATACGCCCTCGATGAGGAAGCTGAGAAGCACGAGCTCGGGGGTATATCTGCATACCTTGCCGAAGAGGACGACGTTATTTCGCAGGATCCTTCCGAGCGACTGGCGTTTTTCCTTTTGCTTTTTAGCCATTGTCCTCACCTCCCGACGTGTAGTTTTTAGCCTGAAGGTGGAACATTTCGGCGTATTTGCCGTTCTTCTCCATCAGCTCGTGGTGCGTGCCCTCCTCGATGATCTCGCCGTCCTCCATCATATAGACGCGGTCGGCAAGCACGGCGGAGGAAAGGCGGTGCGAGATGAAGATGACGCTTCTTCCCTCGGTTGCCTTTATCATATTTTCAAACATCTTGTGCTCCGCGATCGGGTCGAGCGCGCTTGAGGGCTCGTCGAGAACGACAACGGGCGTTTTTTCGGCAAAGATCCGCGCGAGCGAGACCTTTTGTTGCTCTCCGATCGAGAGGTTGACGCCCTCATCGTCGAATTCGCGGGTCATCGTCGATTCAATGCCGTGCTCGAGCGTTTCGATCTTGCTCCACGCGCCGCTCTCCTTGAGTGCCTCGGTCACGGCTTCGTCATCACCTTCGCGGGGGAGACGGTGAAGGACGTTTTCCTTGACCGAAAGCGAGAAGAGCTTGAAGTCCTGAAAGACACTTCCGAAGAGTGCTCGCCAGGAGGAAAGGCGATAATCCTTCGCGCTCTTGCCGTTCAGAGTGACTTCGCCCTCGGTGGGGTCGTAGAGGCGGAGAAGGAGCTTGACAAGGGTGGTCTTTCCGCTGCCGTTGCGTCCGACGAGTGCAATGCGCTCGCCGTCGGCAATTCGGAAATTGATGCCCTTCAATGATTCCTTTTCCGCGCCCTCATATTTGAAATGTACGTTTTTGAACTCAATGTCGCCTCTTGTCGCCTCGGGAGCAGTCGGATCCTCCTTGATCGTCGGCTCGTAGGCGAGGAAGTAGCGCACGTCCTCGATATAGAGCGCGTGCTCATTGAACTCGGCGAGGTACTGCACCATCGTCGAAAGGGCGTAGGATATGCTCGAGATCGAGTTGAGGACGATCAAGCAGTCGCCCATCGTCATCCCGCCCTGACCGTCGCCTATCGTGCGCCATACGGCATAAAGCGTCGCGCCGAGGACTGTGACGGCTTCAAGTCCGAAATTCTTGATAAAGTCGCAGATAGCAAGCTTGGGACCGTACTTTTTCGTCAGGTCGTTGTAATTCTTGCGAACCTCCGCGAGCATTTGAAGCTGGCGCGGGAAGAAGGAGCCCATTCGCATCTCCTTCGAATATTCGCCGAGGTAGAAGGTGCGGCGGACATAGGAGAATTTGCGGTTGATCGGCTTGCGCTCGGAATTCTGATCGTGATTCAGAACGTTTGCCTTTCTGCGGACAAATCCGAGAAGGAGTGGGATAAGCGCAAAAACGATCAAAAATGGGTCGATCGTGAAGATGAGAAACGATGTCATCGCAAGAGTGATGATGTTCCAGATGAGGTTATCAAGAGTCTGCATGACCTTGCGGACGCGCTCCTGCGTTTCGTCCATCGCCTTGACGTATTTGTCGTAAAACTCGGGCGTTTCGTAGCAAGCAAGATCGACCTCGGTTGCCTTTTTGTAGAGCTTGCGCCGCAGGGCGTGGTTGATCTTCTCGGAGTAGATGCCCGAGATGGCGTTCCAATAATAATTGGAAACAATCCAGATCAGTATAGCCGCGCCGCCGACGATGAAGATGTAGGCGAAGATCGCGTCGATCGACCATCCCACACCCTCGACGCTGTCAACGATCAGTCGGATGAGGTAGGTGTAGAGCAAAAA
Organism: Clostridia bacterium; assembly: GCA_017415485.1. Classification (GTDB taxonomy): domain Bacteria; phylum Bacillota; class Clostridia; order Oscillospirales; family CAG-272; genus CAG-390. Next base: position 17,713 of record JAFQGP010000141.1, on the reverse strand, counting down.
CTCAAGCGGCGCGTTGAGGAAGGTCATAAGGTAGTAGATGATAAAATACGATTTCGACGTCCCCCACACCTGCGCGAGGGCGAAGATGTTGTTATCTATATTCCGCCTCAGCGGGAGCCGCTTTTTCTTCTTTTCTTCCTTTTCCTTTTTCAGCTTCGCGCGCTTTTCGGCGCGGATCTCTTTCTTTGTCTTGACCTCCTCCGCCGCGCCGTCGGAGAGGTTTTCGTTATCTTTTTCGATTGTACTCATATTGCCTCCTTTCGAGTGCCTTGAAAAGAAAAAGAGCACACATTTTTTGAACGTGTGCTCTCTTTGTACGCGCAATTATCCTATGCGCATATATACCCGGAGGAAAAGACTATTCCGGCAAGAGCACTTCGTGTCTGTGTTTTCATATTCATTTCCTCCTTTCTTTCTTTTTATTGCCCTAATTGTACCACTCCGCGCGGCTTTTGTCAATACTTTCGGGCAAATTTGCGACTCAACTTATTGTTGAGTTGGAAAAGGCGGTAAATGCTTTCACTTATATAGTGTGCGTTTTGCCGAAAAGGTTTGAAACTTTTTTGCTTTTAAGAAAAATTATTGACTATTTTGTCAAACTATGATATAATTACCGCAGTATCTTCGGATACTCGGAGAACACCAAAACGGTGGCGGTTGCTTCCCTTTATCGGGAAGACTGAATTTCTTTTTTGCCTTCCCGATGAGGTAGCGAAGCGACGCCACGGTAGTGAATAACACCACAGTGTGGTGTTAGAGCCGTGGCGTGACCGAGCCGCAGCGAGACGGTGATGGAGATGGAATTTACACTTGAAGAAGTTATCGGTATTATTACCGTTATTTTCATCATTTTAACTTACATCAACAGCATTTATAAAAAGAAATAACCGCCTCAGCTGACAACTAGCGGTTATTTCTATATAACTATAGTCGGAAGCAACCGTCATCGGTGCTCTCCGTTATTATTATAGCATATAAGAGTTGATTTGTCAACTCTTTTTTCTTAATTTTGATATTGCTTCAGCTCGCTGAAATTCACGGGTTGTTTTGAAACCTCTACCATTGATGTATCCGGCCATTCGTCGGGATCGCGGTCGATGGTGACATTCTTGCCGTCAAGGGTGGCGGTGAAGGCTGCTCTGTCGGTCCAGAGGAGTTTGGAGCCTGCCGCTTCGCAATATCGGAGAGCAAGCACCGAGCGCGGCTGACCGAGCATTTCCTCGAGTCCTCCCATAAAGACGGTATACTTCGCCTTCGTAACGTCAGTCAACATGGGCGAGAAACGCGCGACGCCGTGATGCGGATAGGTGAGTATGTCGATGTTTTCAAAATTCTCGCGGCCGTAATAGTCGAGGGTGGGAGTGAGGCAGGTGTCGTCGAAGCCCGAATAATCGGCGGGTATGAAGATCGAGTTTTCACCGTAACGAATAACCATCCAGGTCGAGTTGTAATTTTGCGCGAGAACCTTTGCGTGAGCCTCGTCGCGGAGAGCAACGATGTTCCAGAAGCCGCGCGAATAGTCGGGCGATCCGTCTTCCTTGAGATAGATCGTGGTATGATCCTCGAAGGCGGGGTAGAGATCGAGCACCGCGTCGATGTTTTCAAGATCGAGGCGGACATGCTTGCCCCACGGAACTTCGTAATAAAACGTGCTCTTGCCGGGCAAGTATTCGTCGATGGCTTTGAGCCAAGTGACGTTGTTGCCCGTAAAATGGCGCATTTCGGGGTCGGTCTCGGGGGTTGAGATGTAGATCTTCTCGATCGCAATGAAGGGGTTCTTCATCATTATCTTGAACATTCCCGCAATATGGTCGCTGTGATAGTGCGAGAGACTGGCGTTAATCGCGATCTTCAGTGATTCGTCCGACTCGTCGATCCCAAGCTCTGCGGCGGCTTTGCGGCGAATGTCCATAAGGTAGTCGTCAAGTGCCTGACCGCCCTTCGAAAGCCCCGAGTCGCAGACCCAGATCTCGCCGTTCGCGGTGAAAAGGCTTGCAAGCATGTGGGTCATCCGGGGCATAAAATAGCGCAGCTTACCGTCGCGCACCATACAGTCATTCGCACGGACGCCGTTTGATTTGCCGATTATGTGTTCGCTTTCGGCAATTGTCTTGCCATTCTTCTTCGCAACAACGTAAATTTCAGCCTTGCGCGCGTAATCGAGACCGACTGTGGCTGTCGTTTCGGCAATATTCTCGGCAACGCATTTGAAATCGCGGATAGAATCGGAATATTTGAGGTAAATATCGTAGTTTTCGGCGTTCGGTACTACGCTCCATTCAAGAGCTCCGCTCCAATCGCCGGGGGTGAATTTGATAGTCATCAGTATCTGTCCTTTCCTGCCGTCAGTTTTATGAGAAGATCCATGTCATCGGGCTGAACGCGAGCCTCGTGCGCCGCGCGGCAACGCTTTTCGACACCGCATTTGGTGCATTTGTGCGTGATGATGTAGCCCTTCTTCGGGTCGGTCTCGACGAGGATGGGCTCCATTAGCCCCAGACACTCGCAAGCGCGGTCGCCGGGGTTTTCATCGATATGTATCGACCACAGGCAGAAGGGGCAATGGTTGCGCGAAGACGAGCCGAGCGGCTTTACCTCGCGTCCGCAATGACCGCAGATGAATCCCGAATCGTTTTTGGCGAATCTTTTATTCTCAAGTCCCATAATTTTTGCCTCTTTTCTCTCTTTTTTGAAAAAAGCTCTTTATTTCTTTTGGTTTTTGTAGTATAATTATATTAATTATACATCAATAAAGTTTTATCGTCAAGAGATTTGAGAAATTTTTGATCCGCGGAGGTTCGGAATAATGGAAAATAAAATAAAACTGCCCGAGCTTCTTGCTCCCGCGGGATCACCCGAGGCGCTGACTGCCGCTATCCGTGCGGGCGCGGACGCGGTATATATGGGAGCTTCGGGCTTCAACGCGCGGATCGGCGCGGCGAATTTCACGCCCGAAAGTCTTAAATACGAAATTTCACGCGCCCACGAGGCGGGCGTGCGGATATATCTGACACTCAACACACTCGTCTATGACCGCGAGATCGGCGATATGCTGAAGACCGCGGAGGCTGCATACCTTGCGGGCGCGGATGCGCTGATCGTTGCCGACCTTGGCGTCGCTTCGATCCTCCGCCGCACCTTCCCCGATCTCCCGCTCCACGCATCAACGCAGATGTCGGGACACAACCTCGAGCAGGCAAAACTGCTTGCGGGACTCGGATTCGAGAGAATGGTCATCGCGCGCGAGACCTCGAGGGAGAACCTTGAGCTTGTTTGCCGAGAGTCGCCAATCGAGATCGAAGCCTTTGTTCACGGCGCACTTTGCGTTTGCCATTCGGGGCAGTGCCTCTTTTCCTCCATCGTCGGCGGACGCTCGGGCAACCGCGGACTTTGCGCTCAGCCCTGCCGTCTGCCCTACTCCGACGCGAAGGGCGGCAAGAGTTATCCTTTGAGCCTCAAAGACCTTTCCCTCGCTCCGCATCTGCCCGAGCTTATCGAAATGGGCGTTTCCTCGCTCAAGGTCGAGGGCAGAATGAAGCCGCCCGAGTACGTCGCGGGCGTGATCTCGATCTGGCGCCGTCTGCTTGACGAGGGTCGAGGTGCAAATGCCGAGGAAATGCGCCGCCTTGCCGAGATCTTCTCGCGCCAGGGCTTCACCGACGGCTACTACGTTAATAATATAGGAAAAAATATGCTCGGCATCCGCACCGAGGGCGACAAGGCGCGCTCGGCATCGCAGAAAACGCGCATTGATCACAGAATCGACCGCGAGCCTATCCCCGCCTACGAAAGAAGCGCGAGATCAGACGATTATAAGCCTAAAAGAGCATCCGGCAAGCGCGGAAAACAAATCGTCAACACCGCGGTCTTCCAAAACGCCGCGCAATATACGGCAAAAGCGGCAAAATTCTTTGAGATCGCCTACCTTCCTCTCGAGGAATTCCCAAAAGCACGCGGCGCGCGCGGAGTTATCCTCCCGCCCGTCATCTTCGATTCGGAAATGCCCAAGGTGCGCCGTCAGCTTGAGGAAGCAAAAAAGCTCGGCGCGACGGATTGCCTCGTCGGCAATCTCGGTCACATTTCTCTCGCGCGTGAGTTTGGCTTAAAGCTCCACGGCGATCTTCGCCTCAATATCACCAACAACGAAACGACAGCGGCGCTCGAGGCTCTCGGATTTGAAGACGTCATCCTCTCCCCCGAGCTTACTCTGCCGAGGATCCGCGACATTTCGGGTTGCACCTCTACGGTCGTTTACGGCAGACTACCCCTGATGGTGACCGAAAAATGCGTGGGCAAGGAGATCGGCGGCTGCGCTGTCTGTGAGCGCGGACAGGCAAGGCTCGTCGACCGAATGGGCATCAAATTCCCCGTTCTTCGCGTCGCCGAGCACCGCTCGCTGATCGTGAATTCACTCCCGACCTATATTCTCGACCGCCCGCGCGATCTCACCGACGGCTTTATCACGAGAAGGCATTATATCTTCACTGTGGAAACCCCGCGCGAGGTCGATGCGATACTGAACTGTGCGCAGACGGGCTCACCCATCCCCGGCGGAAAATGCCGCCGCCTGCCGCAAAATCAGCCGCCGAAGAAAGGAAAATAACATGAGAAACGTTAAAAACATAACCGCCGGCGTGGCGATACTTCTCTGCATTTTCATTTGCATTTATATTTTGACAATCTATCTGAAGTTCACCCCCGAGGAGCCGAAGCTGCTCGAGGACGGGACTTACGAGGAGATCGACGGCAAGATCAAGCAATTTCTTGATTCCGACGTCAACATAAAAGAGCATCTGACCCTCGTGTTTCTGCTCGCATTTTCAGCCGCCGCGGGATTCTTGCTTGAAAAGCTGCCCGCATTCGGTATGGTCACCTCGGCGCTTCCGCTTTCATACGCGCTGACGATGCTCCGCTTTGATGCCCTGCCGAAATTCCCGATGTCGGTCATCACGCTATGCCTTGTCCACGCAGTGGGCGCGGTCTTCTTCGCGGCGACCTCGGAAAGAGGCAATCGATCCTTCCTTGGGCTGAACAGCGCCGCATCGGGAGGAATGATCTGCAATATCGCCGCCATCGGTCTTTGTGCTTACATCTGTCCCATCCTTCAAAGATTTGCAGAGATGGAGGAAAAGATCGCGATATTGAAGGAAAACAGCCTCATTCTGAGCACCAGGATCGCCGCTATCCCCGACGTTGTCGATATGGTATGGCGCGCCTTTGAGATGCACGGCACGGAAAAAGCGCGCGAGGCTCTCACCTCGATCATCAGACAGTCCGAGAGCAACGGCATTGAAGCCGCCTTCTCGGGAACGTACCTTGCCGAGGAATTTCCCGTTTATCTCCGACTGGCGATACTGCTCTTCGGAATCGTGATACTTTCGCTTGTCTTCCGCCGCCGCGCCTTTGTCGGCGCGATCCTGTCGGTCATCCCGCCGATCTACGTTTTCGGCAATATGATGTACGACAAGATCTCAACGGCGACTCTCATCCTTCTGACCCTCACCATCTTCGGTGCTATCGGCGCATTTGCGGCATATCAGCGCCAGGGTCAGCCCGCGCTTGTTGACGGCTCGGGTGACGAGCTTGAGATCGAGGACGAGGACGATCCCCTGCCCGAGGAGATACCCGCAAGCGACGCCGAGGACGGCTCGGAAAATGAAGATCTTCCCGATTGGGAATGCGATAAGCTTGATTATTTCTACGAAAAACCCAAATACGAGCCCGAACCCGAAGAGATCAGCTCCGAGGAGCGGGACGAATATCTTGAAATTGAGGAGAATAACGATGGAGATCAGAAAGAAGATACCAAGCAGCCTTGAGGACGGAATTGAATACGATTGCATATTTTTCAAGGTAAGATTCAATAATTTCCGCGACGTCAGCTATTCGACTGCAAACGAAGTGCTCGACCGCGAGGAGTGGGACGAGTGCGAATGCGTGCTCTGCCTGCCCGAATCCTACACCGATGACGGCGACGAAACACCCTTCATTCTCTCCGTCCACGGCGCGGGAAGCCGCGTTTGCGAGGCGGATAACAAGACGGGCGGCATCGCATACTGCCGCGAGTGCATCAAGCAGGGATATGCAGTACTCGACGTTTGCGGCTCGCAGCCCCACGGACTTACAATGGGCTGCCCCGAGCACATTTTCGCGCTTCACAAGGCGTATCTTTACGCCATCAAGCATTATAACCTCTCGAAGCGAGTTCTCGTTGCAGGCGCGTCGATGGGCGGCCACACGGCAATGAACTTCGCGCACACCTTCCCCGGCATTGTCACCGCGCTCGGACTGATCTATCCCCGACTCAATATGGACGGCGTCGAGATCGACGGTCATTACTGCATCGGAACCTGGGACAAGACCAAGAAGAGTGAAAAAACGGGTTACAGCACCCACGACCGCATCGTTCAGATCTACCGCTTCCCCGAGGACGAATGGTTCGCGCCGAACACTATTGGCTTCAACCCCTACCTCACCCGCTCTTACATAGGCGCGGACGGCAAGAGAGTCGTCATCCCTCCCTGCCCGATCAAGGTTTGGCAAGGAACTGCCGACGTGACCGTTGATCCCGTTATGGTCACCGAATTCGTCGAATCGGTGCGCCGCTCGGGCAGCTACATTGAGTTCCACCTGATGGAGGGTGTCGGACACAAGATCAACGACGTTATGCGGACCGAGATCGCTATGTGGTTCAACAGATTTATATGATGGTAGTAGCAAAGAAATAGAGCGGTCTCCTGCTGCTCTACGGGATCATATTGCTCTTTGGATTGGTGATCATTGTTGCTGCCTTCACAAAAGAGTTTGAAACGCACTATTTGATTCCGATCTTGTTTGCAATTGTCATTATAGCGTTGTTCTCTTACAACATTGTAAAATACTTGCGTGTTCCCAATGAGATCATAACCGTGGATAACAAGGGAATACTCCATCTCCCCAAGAACGTGACACTCGACCCGAAGGATATTGTCGACGTTTCCTACCGGCGCGCGCGCGGCAGGGGCATTACTTATTATTGGGGCGAAATTACGATCATCACCCACCTTGAAAGCTTCAAATTCGATTACGTCGATGACTGCGAGGACGTTTCAAAAGACCTGACCCGGATGATGTATGAGAGTAAGCAAAGCAAATAACCTTTACATTTCAAAAAGCCACGAACAGACCTGTTCGTGGCTTTTACTTAATTAATGTTCTTTACTCTTCCCTCTCCTTCTTGAAAACGAAAGGAATTGCAAGGAAGATCATCGGAAGGGTCGCAAGTGAAAGGCTTGCGCCGCAGCCCTTCTTTTCGGGAGCAGGCTCGGTTGCTGTGGGAGCTTCTGTGGTTACAGGCTCGGTTGTGGGGGTTGCGGTGGTTTCGGGCTCGGTTGCCTCGGCGGTGGTTTCCTCGGGCTTGGGTTCAACGAGGTCGAGGGTCAGGGTGAACTGATTTTCCTCGAGATAGAACGCCTTTCGGTCGGTCGAATAGGTTTCGACCTGCATTGTCTTGCCGTCAGCGGAGAAATAAAGCATCGTGACGAGTCCGACGCCGCCCTGTGCCTTATCAACGCCCTGCGGGTCGATGAGCATCTGGGTGACGATATTTCCGTTTGTGCCCTTATCCTGAGCCGCAACGACGTAGTCGCAAGGGTCATGTCCCGAGAGGACGAGGACGATATTTTCGTGCTTCTTGATCAGCTTATCCCACATATGGTCGCCGTTGTTATACTGCGAACCCTTATTTGAAGGCGGAACAACGTCGCCCGAATCAAGGGTGGTTCCGTCACGGAAGAGGTATGCGTGGGTGGTGATGATGACGTTGTGATCGGGGTGAGCAGCTATGATCTCGCTTGCCCAATTCAGCACAGCATCTTTTGCTCCGTAATCAAGCGTGAAGATCAGATACTTGATCTCGCCGACTATAAGCTCCTGCCAGCTGTTGAAAATATCGCTTCCGTAATAACCGCCGAGCTTATCCTTGTATGCACTGACGGGGAAATACTTCTTCATCTGATTTTCGGTATCGTGGTTTCCGCGCACGAGCGAATAGGGTACGATGCCGTTCATTCTTTCGATATTCTTCTTTGCAAGATCAAATTCGGCGTTTGTACTGCTGTTGGTGATGTCGCCGAGACCTAGAACGAATTTGATCTTCTTCGATTCAACGTTGCCAAGCACCCAATCGTAAAGCGCGGTGAACTTATCGGGATAGCTCTCCGCAAGGATCTGTGTGTCACCAAGAACGGCAAAAGAGTATGCATAATCCGCAAGAGGCGCCTTTTCGGTGAAATAAGATACCTTAAGCTTCGCATCAAAGCCATTTCCGCTCTTGTCGCTGACAATAGCGGGTGCCGAAAGTCCTTCAAGCTCGTAGATGCAGATAAGTCCGTCCTTACCCGCCGCCTTCATATCCGCCTTGATCTCATCGGCTGTTCTTGCATCCGAATAAAGCGCGACTCCCTTGAGCCTTCCTTTGAAATACAGCTCGTTTCCGCTTCGTAGGTCACCGCCGAGGATATGGAAATCCGAGGTTGTGGGATTCGGTGACGATTTGCTTATCGTCTGCGCAAGCTCACCGTTGACATAGCATTTCAAAGTGGACGAATTTTCGCGGACGATGGCAATATGAGTCCACTCGCCGTTAAATACGTTCACTTTATCGAAAACAAAATTATATACGGTTCCCGATTTATCGGTGATGTAAAATCTTGGTGAACCGTTAGAATAGATCTCGAAATTCACGTTTGCGGCATTATTACCGTAGTTACCGATGATAACTCCTCCGCGCTGGCTTGCGATATAATTCTTCGGGAAATAAACGGTTGCTTCAACGGTGTTGATAGGCTGATCGATCTTCTTTACGAGCTTATACATCTCTGCAGTAAACTCCATACCGCCCTTTTCCGTATCTTCCTGTTCGCCGACAAGAAGCTTTCCGTTGTAGTTAAGATCTCTGCCCTTCGGCGAGATATCCTTAAGGATGCTTGTATCACGCGCGGAAAAATCGTATGCCGCAAGGATATCCGCATCGTCAAGAGTGATCTGCGCCATATCCTCCTTGATCTCGTCTGCGGTTCTCATATCCGAATAAAGTGCAACCGAGGAAAGCTCCGTGTTTTTGAGCCAACGGCCGTTGCCGGAACGAAGATCACCGCCTATGCAAAGCACGCCGGTTCTTGTCATATCAACGTCGGGGAGCTTCGCGGAAAGTGTCTGCTTGAGCTCACCGTTGACATAGCAATACGCGCTCGTCGAGTCAAATGTAACTGCAACGTGTGTCCACTCGCCCGTGCGAAGGTCTACCTTATCAAAGGACAAACGCTGGTCGGTGCCGCTTCCTCCGTAGCCCATCCACAGGAAGGGGTTGCCGTTTTTGCGGATCTCGAAACCGTAACTTGCGTTCTTTCCGTTTGTATAGTTGCCCGCAACAACACCAAGCTCGGAGGAGGGCGCGTTCTTTGCCACCTTTACCCAAGCCTCGTAGGTGTGCGGATGTTTATCAAGACTTTGGGATGTGCGGTATAACTCATCAACAGCAAAAGTCACGCCGCTCCTCTCTGCCGCACCCGCGGGCATAGCAAAGAGCGAGAGTGTCATAATTGCCGAGATCATCAAACAAACAATTCTTTTCATGTCATTTCTCCTTGGATATATCGATTATAAAGTCAGCAATATAATAAAATTCGTTTTTTCGTTGGATTTGCCGACGAAAAAACACCTTTCAGACGAGTAAAGCGAGTCCGCGCGCCAAGGGAAGCTGACAAAATCTTTGATTTTGTCAAGCGGCGATCAGCGCGCATCCCCGCAAAGCGGGGCATCACTTGTAAAACGAAGTTTTACAAGTGATTATAAAAAGGCAAACGTACCCCACGCTTGCCTTTTTTTATATTAAAGCTTATTCTTAATTTCCTCAAGGCAATTCTGGCAGATTCTCTTGCCGTTGAAGAATACGATATTGTCCGCATCTCCGCAGAAAATGCATGCGGGCGAATATTTTTGAAGAACGATCCTCTCATTGTCAATAAATATTTCAACGGGGTCTTTTACGTTGATGTCAAGCGAGCGGCGAATCTCAATGGGAAGAACGATTCTGCCAAGCTCATCGATACGGCGTACTACTCCGGTAGATTTCATTTTAATAATCCTCCAAATTTCTATATATTGTGGTTGGTATTCCTATTATACCACAACTTTCGACGCTTGTCAACATATTTTGATGATATTTCTAAAAATTTACAGTAATTATTTTACAATTTGCCTTTTAAATGCATATTGTGATCCGAATTACGGAAATAATATGGTTGACAAAAATATAAAAATGTAGTATAATATATTCCGGCTGTTGACCGCCCCAAGGAAATAAGGCGGTATATATAAATTATAATGAATAAAACTTCCGCCTCGCCCGACATTTTGGGCAGAGGTTTTGGTTCGTTTTGCAAAAAGGAGATTATATGCCTAAAAAGAAGAACAATCAGACCCCCGGCGCACCCGAAAATACCGCGCCCGAAACAAAGAAAAAGCAGACAAAGAAGCCTGCTGCCAAAAAAGATACCAAACCTGCCGAAAAGCCGCAGAGCGAGAGAAAGACTCACGTCAGGAAGCCAAAGAATCAAAAGAATTCGGCTCCCCGCAAGAATGAAAAGAGCGTAAAGGTCATCCCCCTCGGCGGTCTTGGCGAGATCGGCAAGAATATGACTCTGCTCGAGTTCGAGGACGACATCATCATCATCGACTGCGGAATCGGATTCCCTGAGGAAGATATGCCCGGCGTTGACCTCGTCATCCCCAATTTTGCATATCTTGAAGAACACCGCACGAAGATCCGCGGCGTGCTTCTCACCCACGGTCACGAGGACCATATCGGCGGAATCCCCTACCTTCTCCGCCATTTCAACATCCCGATCTGGGGCACCGCGCTGACCATCGGTATCATCAAGGGCAAGCTCAAAGAGCACCGTATGCCCTTCACGCCCCAGCTCAACGTGGTTTCGGCGGGCGACACGGTTAAACTCGGCGTTTTCACGGCTGAATTCATCCACGTAAACCACTCTATCGCAGATGCCTGCGCCCTTGCGATCAACACCCCCTGCGGATACATCATCCACACGGGTGACTTCAAGATCGACGTTTCTCCCATTGAGGGCGAGATGATCGACCTTGCGCGCTTCGGTGAGCTCGGCAAAAAGGGCGTCACGCTTATGCTTTGCGAATCCACAAACTCCGAACGCCCCGGATTTACCCCCTCCGAAAAGAGCGTCGGCGGTACGCTTGAGGATATCTTCACCGCCAACGAGGGCAAGCGAATCATAATTTCCACCTTCTCCTCGAATGTTCACCGCGTTCAGCAGATAATCGACGTTTCGCTCCGCCACGGCAGACGCATAGCCCTTTCGGGCAGAAGTATGCAGAACGTCGTGTCCGCCGCCATCGAGCTTGGCTATATGAACCCGCCCGCGGGCGCGATCATTGATATTTCGGAAGCCAAGGGGTATGCCCCCGGCGACATCACCGTTATCTCGACGGGCAGCCAGGGAGAACCAATGTCCGCGCTTTACCGAATGGCTTTCGGCGACCACCGCGACATCACCCTTGGCGCAAACGACGTCGTCATCTTCTCTTCCAGCGCGATCCCCGGCAACGAAAAGCTGATCGGACGCATCATCAACGAACTCTGCCACAACGGTATCAAGGTCATTGAGGGCTCGCTCCAGCTCGGTCTGCACGCCTCGGGACACGCATCCTCGGAGGAGATCAAGCTCCTTTATCAGCTTGTCAAGCCGAAATTCTATATGCCCATCCACGGCGAATTCCGCCACCTTGCGGCAAACAGAAATATCGCAACCTTCCTTGGCACACCTCCCGAGAATATCTTCGTCGGAGACCTCGGTCAGGTGCTTTCGGTCAGCCGCCACCGTGCGGCATTCACCGATACCGTCAGCGCGGGCAGAACTCTCGTTGACGGCTTTGGCGTCGGCGACGTCGGCGGTGCCGTGCTTCGCGACAGACTCCACCTTGCAGAGGACGGCATCCTCATCGTCTTTGCCTCGGTCGATCTGACGGCGCGCTTCATCGTCAACCCGCCCGAGATCATCACCAAGGGCTTTGTCTACGTCCCCGACTCCGAGGACCTTCTCTACGAGGCGAAAATGCGCGCGGCGGAGATAATCTCGGATATGCTCGACCGCTCGAAGAAGCCAAACCTCGAGGCTATGAAGGAGCGCGTCCGCCGCGAGCTTTCAAGGATGCTTTCAAGCGAAACGGGCAGAAATCCGATGATCGTACCCTTCATTACCGATCTTTAAGCAAAAATTTTACGCAAATTTACGGTTTATTAATATATAGCGTTCTAAAAAATAGTATAATATAGCTTGGTCTATTTCTCGACAAAAGAGAACTAAAAAATCAAATCCGCCAAGGCGGAAAAACAATTTGCGCGTCGGACAGCCCTATGTCAAGTCAGACGCGCCGGAAAGGTTAATAACATGGGAAAAGGAAACAGAAGCAGACAGGACAGAGCTTTTGAAACTGTGAACACCGCAGTTGAAGCTACTCCTAAGAACACCAAACTCATCACAACTATCACAACTATCGCGGTATCGCTCCTCCTTGTAGGATGCATCCTTCTTTCGGTAATTGTAAACACCGGCATCGTACTTCGTACAAGAACCGCTGCAAAGACCGACAACTTCAGCGTAAGCGGTACCGTAATGTCCTACCTCATCTACTCTCAGGCACAGCAGATGGTTGCTCTCTATCAGCAGTACGGAATCGATTACACCCTCGCGGATGTTCTCAACTCCTCCTTCGACTCTATGGCAGAAAGCACCCTCGATCAGGTAAAGCAGATGCTCGTTCTTTGCGAATATGCAAAGGCTAACGGAATCGAGCTTTCCGCTGAGGACAATGAGGCGATCGATGCTTACATGGCTTCCATCGACGAGGCTGCAGCATCCAACTTCTACAGCACCGCTTCCTACATCAAGCTCATGTACGGCAACGGCGTAAACGCAAGCGATATCCGCAAGTCTCTCGAGCTCAACTACCTCTCGAACGCAGCTTACGAGGCTCTTGAGGCTAAGCTTGAGGCAGAGATCACCGAAGATGCTATCAACAAGTACGTTGAGGAGAACGTTGACCTCTTCTACATGGCGGACTACCTCACCTACACCTACACCGCAGAGCTCACTCCCGCAGGCGCAGAGGCTACCGTTGAGGAGACCCAGGCTTACGAGGCAGAAAAGGCAACTATGGCAGCTCTCGCAGAGAAGCTCGCAGCAGTTAAGTCCGCTGACGAGTTCAAGTCCACCGCTGCTGACCACATCGTGCTCACCGTATGCGCCGAGAAGTTCGACGAGCTTTACGAGAAGGAAGCTCTCACCGATGCTCCCGCTGCTGACGTTCTCGCAGCTGACAAGGACGCTCTCCTTGCTCTCGTTCGCAAGTCCCTCACCGAGGATGACGTAAAGTTCGAGAAGTCCGCTGACAATGCATATAACAACGCTCTCTCCGAGATCTTTGACGAGCTTTGCGACGAGGCACAGACCGCTTACGACGCGATCGTTAAGGAAGACAGCCTCCACTACGATCCCGAGGCTGAGGCTGACACCATCACCGAGCTTGACACTTGGCTCTTCGAGGAGACCACCAAGGTTGGCGACACCAAGACCATCACCTCCGAGGGCGACAAGAAGTCTACCTACTCCGTATACTTCATGACCGCCACCTCTCACCTTGACGAGTCCGCAACCAAGGACGTTGCTCACATTCTTGTAAGCTTCGACGATTACAAGACCGGCACCACCATCACCGACGAGGAGAAGGCTAAGGCAAAGGCTGAGGCTGACAAGATCCTTGCAGATTACCTTGCAGGCGAGAAGACCCAGGCAGCTTTCGAGAAGCTCGGCGAGGAAAAGACCGCTGACTCCAACGTTGTTTACGAGGGCGTTTCCAAGGGCGATATGGTCGAAGAATTCGAAAACTGGATCTTCGACGAGGCTCGCACAGTTGGTGAGACCGGCATCGTTGAGACCACTTACGGTTACCACGTAATGTACTTCATCGGCGACGGCAAGCTTGCTTGGGAAAACACCGCACACAGCGGCGTTCTGAATGACCTCTTCACCGAGTGGGTTGAGACCAACGCTACTACCTACAACTACACCGCTAAGGAATCCGTAGTTAACTCCATTAAGTAATATTACTTATCATATCCGCACTGCACGCGGTGCAGTGCGGATATCTTTTTTGTATATGTCAGCACTAAAAAGTAAAACATATACTATAAAGAAATATATTGGAGGAACACATATAAATGATTTTAGAACCCAAATCGACCTCGATCGCTTACCGCTGTCCCTCTTGCGGAAGCGGAATTATGAGCGCTGTCGACGTTTTCAAGCTGTCGGCGGACAGGGTAAGGCTCAAATGCACCAATCCCGATTGCGCTTCGGTCAAAAAAAGCGAGTACAACGAAAGATCCGCGCGCGACAATGCCGCGCTTGACATAACTCTCGCATCGGACGGCTCGGTACGCATCAGCGTTCCCTGCATCTTCTGCGGCAAGCCCCACCAGTTCAACGTCAATCCGAGCCTCTTTTACGGCAAGGACATCTTCATGCTTCCCTGCCCCTATTCGGGCATCAACATCTGCTTTATGGGCGAGCAGAACCACGTAAAAGCCGAGCTTGCACGCAACGAGCTCGAGCTGCTTGATATGCTTGAGGAAAACGGCATCGAAAGCTTCCGCGACCTCGACGCCGACGAAGCCGCCCTTCCCGACCCGCAGATAATGGAGATCGTCACCTTCGTCATCCACGACCTCGACGCCGAGGGCAAGATCTACTGCAAATGCCACCCCGAGGGAAGCGAAGACACCGCCCCCGCCGACTCCTTCGACCTCACCTCCCCCTACGACGGCGACTACGCCGCAGAGCTCACCGCAGACGGAATGCGCGTCTACTGCAAAAAATGCGGCGCACGGAAGATCATCCCTACCAACTCCCTCATCTCCGCGCACGATTTTCTTAATTGCGATAGCATTACGCTTGAGTAAGTTGCTGGTTGCTATCCGCTATTTGCTGGTTAAAGGTAAAAATCCGCCCACACGGGCGGATTTTTTCATCCCAATTAAAAAAGTGGAAAGTTTTTGAGGTTTCTTAAGGAACTTTTTTCAAAAAGTTCCTTAAGTCGACCTCCGCAGAGGTCGAAACTCCCTCTGTGCTCCAACCCGACTGCGCCCCGCAGGCGGGTTGGAATAACGTAGCCATACCCTCGCGGGTATGGCTACGTTATTCATTATATAAAGTTATCTGGTATAAACATACCAATAAATTCTGCCGCCGCCGAAATTATAATCTCCGGTCTTCCATTGCACGATCAAATATTCTATGCCATCAAACACCTTGATTTCGTATGCACAGGCTACTTTTTCTTTTGTGTAAAGTAACAAGCCCTTTGTCCACGTAAGTTGGTTTGAATGTTCCTTTGTTGACTGCACAAATGTTCCGTCGTTCTTAAATTCCAGCTGTTGTACATAAAAATCATTTTCCGGCCAATTTTGCTTCTTGTGATCGAAATCATCGATGTTGATATAAAAATCTCTTACCTTCCATACTCCGAGAACATTATCATCGTTAATAAAGGGATAGTCAACATTGTCGCATCTTCTGATTTCTTCTTTAGAAGCATAGCGTTTATCTCCGACCTTTTCATAAACCCAAATTTCGGGAACACCCTCACTAAGTACGCCGCCATCGCGCCAATGCTTCATCTCAATGAAAAGAAGCTTATGACCGCCATCATCCTCGATCGTATATTTGTTTTTAAGCGTAAGCTGACGTCTTGCACCGCAGGTAAAGAGGTAACCCTTTGTCCAACCTGCAAGCGCCCAATATCTCTGCCCGCCGTCAATGAAATACAGCTCATCGAGCCACGCACGATGACCGCACTTCGGCTTGCCGTAAACAAAATGCTCGCGCGTGGGAACGATGTCGATCATTGCCCATTTTCCGCACACCTCGGGATCGTCAACGAAAGGAAGATCAATATCCTCGGTCTCAAATATCGTGCCGTTGCCTCGCTCGAATACGGGCACCTTGAGCTCGACCGTGCCGTCATCGTGATAGATCTCATAATACGCGCCGCAGATCTTGTGATTGGTTTCGTTCAAATGGCGGATCATTTCCTTGTACGCACCGTCAAGATCATCGGCAGGGCAAACAAGCGAAGCAACACTTCCGCCAAATGCCACTGCCTTTTCGCCGTAAACCGTACCCTTCGGCAGGTTTCCCGTTATCTCAACGCAAGCCGCAAGGTCAAAATCGGACTCCCTGTGCTCGGTTTCGTAGTTGATTATGACCTTACGCTTGCCGAGAATTGCTTTCGGCAGCTCGCACGCGATCTTTTCCGCCGCTGAAAGCGCATCATTCTTCGTCTCAAAAGTCTTTCGAAGGAACGCCAGACGCATCCCGTCGGTCTGTCTGATAATTACGTTATACATTTTTCTCTCACCCTGTGTCAGATCGTCCCGAATGCTGCAAAGCCGCTTCAGTTGCTTTTCGGTACTGCCAATAAGCTCCGATAGCTCCCGCATTTTCGCTTCAAGCGACTCGACTATATCGGCGCTCTCCTTCGCCGCGATCTGCTTTTTGATGTCCTCAAGCGAAAATCCGAGCTCCTTGAGCGCTATAATGCGATAAAGCTCCGAAAGCTTCGCGGCGGAATAGTAGCGGTATCCCGTGAATTTGTCTATCTCGTCCGGAATGAGCAGACCAACCGAGTCATAATACCGCAGCGTCTTTACCGAAATATTGCAAAGCTTTGATAATTCACCGATCTTATACATAGTTTTTACCTTTCAAAATAGTATTTCGCAGGCCCGAAACAGCGCTATTTCCGCCCTGCAAATACATTTTATCATTACACCTAAGGGGAGAGTCAAGGGGTTTTGAAAAAATTATAAAATATTTTTTGCAAACAACAAGGTTGCGCTATTATGCCCCTATGCGTCTCTATCTAACAATATATCGCATATTCTTTCCGCCTTTTCTTTGTACCCCGGATCATTTTCGGTCTCGGCAATAGCATTGAGATGATATGAGATCAGCCATGCCAGCGGTTCGAGCGCGGCTCTTGCAGCCTTGTTCTTCTCGTCATCATCCTTAAGTATACGCACCAATGCCGTTTCTCTCGTTTTATACAAATTAGGCAATTTGTTAGCATATTCGAGCGCTTTTTCATAATCGCCGTATCTGTAATACGCATCGGAAATATTGAAAAGTGCTGCGCCTCTGACATACGAATCATCGCAATACTTCAAAATTTGTTCTTGAACCGCAATAGATTCCTTAAGATACGCTCTCTTTTCCGAATCCGTACCGTCAAGTCGCTCGAGCGACGCCGATAACTGAATGAGAAGCAGCGCATTATTCGGATACGATTTCAGTGCCTCTCGCATCAGCGCAACATTTTCCTTGTGCTTTCCCGCCGCCCTGTTTTCCTGCCAGGCTTGATTGATCTCGTCAAGCTTTTGCGACAAAGCGATTTCATCCATACCGATCAGTTCATCAACGGTAACATGAAAATAATTTGCCAAAATCGGTAGCATAGTAATATCGGGATACCCTTCCCCGCGCTCCCATTTGCTTATTGCTTGGAAAGAGATACCCAAATGTGACGCTACCTCTTCTTGAGTTAGATCCTTGCTTCTGCGTAAATTTTTAAGCTTTTT
>JAFQGP010000140.1 GCA_017415485.1 Clostridia bacterium | reverse complement strand
TCATAAGTGCAGTTTCTGAGTCTTGATGAAAGCTCATTGAATTCGGGGACAACGTCGGCGATCTTTGCCAATACTTCTGCAGCGTGAAGGGCAAGAGAAGACGCGCTTATTCCCTTTTCGTTCGCATAAAGCGTTCTTGCAGCCGAATCGGTATGCTTTTTAATACGCTCAGCCGATTGAAGTCTTGTACGTTCAAGCACAAGCTCTTCCTCTTCACCGCATTTTAATTTAGCGGCTGTGATCTCCTTCTGCTGGAATTCCAGCATATCCTTCATTCTTGATATAGCTGCGGAATCTTTCCTCAAAGAAGCTATATCCGAATTGACCTCTCGCCAGTCATTATATACTTCCGCATACACCTCAAGAAGCTCGTCGTTCTTTGCAAATGTGTCGATAAGTCGTATTCTTTCGATTTCATCAGTCAGACGAAGCGTGTCATGCTGACCGTGAATCGAAATAAGCAGAGAGCCAACTTTTCTCATTATTTGCTGCGAAACGCCTCTGCCGTCAATCCTGCAAGTGGTTTTGCCTTCTGATGTGAGTATGCGTTCAAGAACTATTTCATCGTCAAGCACTTCGAAGCCCATAGAAGTCAATAGTGTGGCAGTTTTGGAGTCAATATCAGTAAATACCGCACTCACAACTGCTCGCTTTTCGCCGCTTCTGATAAGATCTCGGTTGACTTTGTTGCAGATCAAAAAATTAATGCTGTCGGTGATAACCGATTTACCTGCACCTGTTTCACCGGTCAAAACGGTAAGTCCGCTCGAAAAATCAAATTCAAGCGTTTTTATTACCGCCATATTTTCAATGTGCAAAGATCTCAGCATAACGACATCTTATTAAATAGAATCAAGCAAAGCGTGGATTCTTGTGCTGATATCCTTTGCGCCGTTTTCTGTGCGGGTTATCATTATAATGGTATCATCGCCCGCAACGCAACCCAGTATTTCATTTGAATCGATCGAGTCAAGACCTGTCGCAACTGCAGTTGCAAGCCCCGGGTATGTCTTTATAACGATGTTGTTGATCGCGTAATCAACGCCGATTATCGAACCAACGAGCGCTCTGTTGAATTTGATAGCCTGCACACCGTCATTTTTTGCGGGAACAGTATATCGGTAGGAGCCTCTGCCGGTAAGAACCTTAGTGAGCTTCAATTCTCTGATATCGCGAGAAACGGTTGCCTGAGTGACCTGAAAACCTTCCTTGCGAAGCATACCTATGAGCTCTTCCTGAGTTTCGATCTCATAATTCGTAATTAAAGAAACTATTTTATCCTGTCGCAGATTTTTCATCTATTTCACCAATCCCTTTACTCCGTCATCAAAGTGCGCTGAGTTTATTGCAAAGCTCTGCATAAAAATTGTGATCTTTAATGCGTATAAGCTTCGCGGTCTTCTGAGATTTTGCGATTCTGACAGACTGATTTCGCATAATGCGAATGTTGATTCTGCCATCTATCGACAAATACAGATAAGGTTCACGATCGCATACGTTGTAAATCTCGATCACGGATTCATCGGAAAATACGATCGGCCTGTCTCTGAATGAATGTGAACAGATCGGCGTTACACAGATCGCTTTAACATTCGGTGACATTACAGGACCGCCTGCCGCAAGGGAATATGCGGTAGAGCCGGAAGGAGTGGAAACAATAAGTCCATCGGCTCTGTAATTGCCAACTATCTTATCATCTGCTTTGAGCTGCATATCAACGATCTTTGCAATGGATCCGTTTGAAACGACCGCATCGTTGAGAGCGCAACTCATATAAAGCGGCTTTCCATTATGACGAAGTTCTATATCAAGCATTGATCTTATATCAAAATAATACTCGCCATTCATGATCCATGGGATCATATCAAGCTCGTCAACTTCAAGAGATGTCATATATCCGAGTCTGCCCTTATTTATTCCCAAAATCGGAATTCCTTTTGGGGCGGCACGACGAGCTGCTTCCAAAACCGTTCCGTCGCCTCCAACAACAACGACAAGATCTATGTTATCATACATTCTTTCAGGCGGAACGAACTTAACAGAAGGTCCTTCATCAAATATCCCCTTGGCGTAAGTAGGAAGTATCATCATTGCACCGCACTCGATAAAACGGCGTGCAGCCTCTTTTGCCACTTCTGCTTTTTCGGGGATTCTGTAATTTGTAGTAATAGTTATGTTTTTCATATTTTTCTCCCGATCATGAAGAAAATTTTATTTTCAATAAACATTTACCGTTCCGAATAATCGTTCATCCGACTCGGTGAATCGTTTAGAAAACAGAGCAAGAAACTCTATGTTTCCATCGCCGCCTACAATAGGCGAGCGAATAAGAGCCTGCGGGTATAATCCACACTCTCTTGCCGATGCAAAGACTCTTCTGATTGCAGAAAGTCTGTGCTCGGGCTTTTTAACTATTCCGCCCTTGCCGACAGCCTCGCGGCCGCATTCAAACTGCGGTTTTATCAAAGTGATCGCTATTCCGCCCTCAGTCAAAAAATCATTGAAACGCGGAATTATAAGAGTTTGGGAGATAAACGAAACGTCCATCACGATCATATCAGCGGGATGCGGTATGATCTCGCGGCTAAGAAACCTGGCATTCATTCCTTCGATCGAAACGACCCTGTCGTCGGCAAGAAGCTCCGAAGCTAATTGACCGTGCCCCGAGTCGACCGCATACACACGTGCCGCACCGCGGCGTAGCAAGCAATCGGTAAAGCCTCCCGTTGAAGCTCCGATATCAATGCAAACTTTTCCGCAAGGCTCAACCTTGAAGGCATCAAGTGCTGCCTCGAGTTTAAGTCCGCCGCGCCCAACGTAAGGAATGGAATTCTGAAAGATAACATCATGTTCAGCGGAATCGTCTATCTTTTCGCTTGGTTTATTTATCTGTTTGCCGTCGATCTTAACCAGGCCCGCTTCAATAGAGCGTTTTGCTGACTCGCGGCTTCCGGCAAATCCGAAATTAACCAAATATAAATCTGCTCTGATCATTTCTCACGGACGAGCAAATAATCGGCAAGCTCATAAAGCAGGTCAG
The DNA here is from genome assembly GCA_017415485.1 of Clostridia bacterium. Lineage (GTDB taxonomy): Bacteria > Bacillota > Clostridia > Oscillospirales > CAG-272 > CAG-390. The sequence goes on along the minus strand of JAFQGP010000140.1, from coordinate 2,185 downwards.
CATGTTCGAAACAAGCAAGTTCTTCTTTGGCTTCTGCAGTAAGCTTTGCGGCATATTGACGCGCCTCTTCTACTGACATAAAGCTCATAAATGTTGTTTTATTTTCTGAGGCATCCGATCCGACATTTTTGCCCAAAACCGCAGGGTCTGCGATCACATCGAGAATGTCATCAATTATTTGGAAGGTGAGACCGATCTTTTCTGCGTATCGAACCGCAGCATTGTATCTTTCATCTTCCGCAGTAACTCCTGCTGCAAGACAGCCAAGCACCGCTGATACGATAATGACCTCGCCTGTTTTTTTGCGGTGAAGCTTCAAAAGTGTTTGAAAATCAAGCTCTTCCCGCTCACCACGCATATCAATGATCTGACCGCCAATCATTCCTTCGGCGGAAACCGCATTGCAGATCAGATTGACCGCCTCGAGAGACACATTGCGAGAAACTCGCGGATTATTTGCCGCCGTCATAAGCGATCTTATAACCAGTGAGTCACCCGCAAGCAACGCGGTGGCTTCACCGAACACCTTATGCGAAGTGGGTTTGCCTCTGCGCATATCGTCATTATCCATACAAGGAAGATCGTCATGGATCAATGAAAAGGTGTGCATCATTTCGATAGCAACGGCAAAATCAAGTGAATCCAATACATTTCCGCCGCAAGCACGGCAGAACTCATTAACAAGAAAGGCTCTGATGCGCTTTCCTCCTGCTGTCAGGCTGTAAAGCTCGGCATCGCGAACTTCTCGTGTATCGGGATCAGCAAACTCGCCGTAAATCTCGTTGATCCTCGAATCTATTGCCTGTGAATTGGAAGTCAATGCTTCTTTCAAAAGATCATTCATTGTTTACGACCTCCCCCGAAACAGTCATAAGCTTTTGCTTTGCGCTTGTCAAAAGAGTGTTCGCAGAATTGACAAGAGCAACGCCCTCTTCGTATAATTTAATTGATTCGTCAAGCGAAACCTGCCCGTTTTCAAGAAGACGAACGATTTCTTCAAGGCGCTTCATAGCCTCTTCAAAACTAAAAGTTTTCGTATCCATATCAGTTATACCTATAAATTATTTTACTTTAACGTCAACTTTACCGTCGTTAAATATCAAAGTGAGATCATCTCCCGATGAGATCTCTGCAACAGAGGAAACTGCCTTGTCACCTTTGTTGGTTATCGAATATCCGCGCGAAAGAACAGAAAGCGGGCTGAGAGCATCAAGCTTTGCGACCAAAGACAAAAACTTTGAGCTGTTTGTCTTGATAATATCATCATATTTGTCCCCGAGTCTTTCGGCAAGATGATCAAGTTCGGTAAATTTTATATCAAAATACTTTTCGGGACTTCTTAACACAGATGATCCGGAAAGAGTCTTCAATCTGCTTTCTCCAAACTCGATCTTTCGAGAAACAATACCTTTGATTCGTCCCAAATGCGAAGATAAGATTGCATTGTATTCTTGCATATCGGGAACAGCAAGTTCTGCTGCAGCCGATGGCGTAGGGGCGCGAAGATCGGCTACATAATCAGAAATCGATACGTCAATTTCATGTCCGACAGCGGAAATTACGGGGACTCTTGATGCTGCAATCGAACGAGCCAACGCTTCATCGTTAAAGGCGCTAAGATCCTCTCCGGAACCGCCGCCGCGACCGATAATAACAACATCTATGTCGTCTTTTGAATCAAAATATTCGATACCTTTTTTCAAGCTCGCAGCAGCACCGCTCCCTTGGACCAGCGCGGGAAATAGTTCGATCTCAACGATCGGCCATCTTCTGGTCAACACGTTGAAAAGATCTCGCACAGCAGCGCCCGTAGGTGAAGTTATTATGCCGATCTTTTTCGGGAACTTCGGGATCTTCTTTTTTCTCGATGCATCAAACAACCCTTCAGATGCGAGCTTTTGTTTAAGCATCTCAAATGCATAATACTGCTCGCCAAGTCCGCTCGGTGACATAAAGCCAACATAAAGCTGATATGCACCGTCACGCGGGAACACCGAAACTCTGCCCCAAGCGGTTACTGTCATTCCGTTATCGGGTTCAAATTTCAATCTTGCCGCATCTCGCGCAAACATAACGCATTTGACGGCAGACCGTTCGTCTTTCAAGGTGAAATATAAGTGCCCCGTTGCATAATGATGTTTAAAGTTGGATATTTCCCCGCAAACCGCCGCAGTCTGAAGTATCT
>JAFQGP010000139.1 GCA_017415485.1 Clostridia bacterium | reverse complement strand
GCTGCGCACAGGCTCGGAAATGTCGCCCACGTTTTCAAGCGCCATGACCGCCTCGACGATCTCGGGCGAGTAGGACGTGGAGTTTGCGGACACGTAGTAGCCGAGGGAGTTGACGGGCTCCATGAGCATTTCGGGATCGTCGCCGTAACCGAGCAACGCTTGCATAGCGTATAGCGTAACGTCAAGCGACGAGCCGCTGTTGATGCCGAGACTTCTTGTGGCAAAACGAACTTTTTCGGGATTGTAATAGGAGAATTCCTGCTCCAATACCGCATCATCACGCATAGCTTTTACGAAGTTTTGAACGATAGGAGTGTCCTTCGGGATTCCGTAATTATGAAGCAAGCGTGCGGCATTCTCGCCGTCATCAAGGTGCGATGACTTGAACTTCTCCCAAGAGTGCATACCTATGCCAATATAGCCGTTTGGTTTGACGTGAGTTAAAAGCAACTGATATTCGGGCGTTTGCATTACCTTTTCAAGAAGATCTATTTCCTCTGCTGCTGTAAGATCGTGAAGTATATCTTTATGCAGACGGTACTGAATCACATCTCTGCCGTTTTCGAGAAGAAACTCTATTGATTTCTGATATTCAAAGCTCATATTCATTCCTCATATTCTACCTGATTACATTTATTAACGTACTTTTCTTGATAGCTTTTAATTAGTTCACAAGGAAATCCGGGACAATCGGAACATCTTTTCACATTATGCTCGCCGCAACATTTTATAAAAGGACATTCTTTACACAAGTAGAATAAGTCCTTTGAACATCCGCCAAGACAATGAATATCATTAAGCGGAACATCTATTCCCATTTCATTTTTATAAAACATTTGTGCTTGCTTGCGCATTTTTTCGTCATTATTGATGGTTGCAAGATATGTAATGCAGCGTGAGCAATCATGACCGCAACAGCATATTAGTTCTTTCATATTGTCCCTGCCTTACTCAACGCCAAAAGTATCGGGAAGAACAGGTCGCAGGCGAGGCTTTCCTTCTTCCTCCACGACGGCGCGATCGATGCGTAATTCTTGAACATACGAAGCATTTCATCGGTGATGTTGTCTATAAAATTCTCGTCACCGATCATATTACAAAGCGATTCGACAAAGTATGGATTGCCATCGTCAAACACGGGGTAAGTGACAGACGCGGAGCCGAGGCCTTTCATAAACCATGCAAAATCGATCGGATGAGAGTCAAAATCTCGTATGTTGATTCTTGTTTTGGGAGCATTCCAATTATAGTTAAAGGGTCCGACGAAATGACCGCAGTTTACGTAAATGATTCCGTCATTGTAGTTTTTCATCATATCCTTACAATGCGAAAACGAGCGTTTTACCATTGCGAGGTTATCTTCGGTTCTCCAAGCAAGCGTCTTTTCAAGAATACGTATATGATTTGCCGCGGGGAAGGTCGCGCCTTTGATATAATATCGGCACGGCTCACCGCGAAAAGTTGCTTTTTTGGAAAAATCGTCGGGACATGAATATTCAAGAGCACCTCGAAATGCATTCAGAGCACATTCGATCTGCTCTTGGATTTGAAGCAGAGATTCATCCGCGCCGAGCTCAACGAGCTGTTCTGCCCATATTGCACGGAAACCGCCGCGGCCGTGCTCGTCCATTGCGTTGCCGGCTTTGTAGAAATGATCCTTCTTGTAATCCTTCCAATCGGTAAGCGCTTCTCTTGCTTTTAGCATACGCGGATCTGTCAGTTCAACGCCGTTTTTCTTCAACAATTCGAGTGTCGAATCAAATCCGTCAAAATAAACTCCGTGCAACACCGAACCGAAAAAACCGTCCTCGCGCTGACACGCAAATGCCTTTTTGACCTTTGGCAGGTCAAGTATTTTGGATTGCAATTCAAGCATTTCGGGCGTGTCGATAGGCTCTTTGATGATTTCTTTTTTTACGCGGTACAGTATGTTGGGCGGGGCTTTTTCAAGGAGAAAATCTATGTACTTTTGAAAATTCATTGTTTATCCTTCTCCTTGGTAATTGGTATAAAAATAGTTTCCGAATACGTTCGGCTTGATTCGGTATAGCATTCCAATTCGAAATCGTTCTTTCGTTTATATCCGTTCGCCGGAAGCCAAAAGTTGCCGATCCAATCCCATGTTTTTCGAATTGTATCGACAAAACCGTCTCGGCTTGAGGGAGCTGTCTTGAAAACGGCATATAATCCGCTGTTGATTGTTAAAATTGTGGTGTTTTCTGTGTTTCCGTCGGCATTTCGGGCATCTATGCCAATATAGTATTCGAGCTGCTTTTTAGCGGAATTCAATCTCATTGCTCCATAGTCCTCGACAATCTTACCGCCGGAAAGTTTCAAAGAACGGCGTTCCGAGTTGTATATATTCCAACAATTAGGCGCGAACTCCGTACCGAATGAATACGCGACAAGGTCAAAACCTTCGAGGTAACATATCGATACCGACGGAAGTTCAAACTCTACGTTGAAGTCAAAGGGTTCAAAGAGTCGTAAGCTACAGTTAGCGGTCTTGAATCCACTCGGGAGTATTCCGTGCTCTTTCTTGAAAGCGCGCGTGAAGTTTTCTTTCGAGTTAAAGCCATATTTGAAAGCAAGATCAGAAATGAACGCCTCATCCTCGCCAATACGCTTTACGATTTCGGTTATCCTTCGCTTACGAATATAATCGGCGGGAGTCAGCTTAGTCGTATCACGAAATGATCGCAGAAAATGGAATTTTGAATATCCCGCAATTGCGGCAAGCGTGGCGTTGTCAAGCAAGCTGTCATCGGTAAGATGAACTTCGATATATTCCAAAACCCGCTTGATGTGTTCCTTTGACATATTATTTCCACCTATCAGTATCATTTATTATATTATACCATTTTTCAAGAAACCGCAGTTGATAAAAAGTGCGATTTTGATTTATAAATAATCAGGCAACTCAAAAACCATTATGCGTTCGCGCGGGTCGTTGGCGTTGAATAGGTCGCCGCATTCGATTTCGTCGTAGAATTCGAGTTCGTCGACGGTCATAAGATAGCACATGAACTCGTCCGACGGGTAATAGAAGAACAATAAGATCTCGCGCGGGGCGGCGTACCAGGATTCGATGATCCTTGCCATCACCTTGCGGAGTATCTCAACCGAAAAGGGGTTGAAGAAATAGCATCGGTTGACCCCCTGCGGGACTTCGTATTCTTCCGCGCGGGTCAGGACGAAGTCAGCCTTTGCTCTCGGGACGGAGGTCTTGCGGTTTTCAAGCGCGTCCTGGTAGATGTGTTCGTCGTACTCAATTCCGATCGACTCGGCTTTCGTTTTGTAGGACAGAAAGAAACCGACTCTTCCCTTTCCGCAGCCGTAATCGAGAACCACGTCGCCCTTACCGAAAAGTCCGCAGCCTGCCAAGCGTTCAAGGACGCTGTACGGTGTGGGTTCATACGGATAGCGGTATTCATCCGAGTTCGTATCATCCCGCCCGACTGTTTTAATTTGCAGGAGCTTGTCCCACGAAATTTCTTTGTCTGATCTCATCAATTCCCCCGCCGCGAATATTTTTTCTTTATTATACCATAAAAATCCGCGCACTTCAACACCATTGCGAAAAACAAGGCGACATTTCTGCCGCCTTTGAATTAATTCTTTAATATCTTTTAAGTTCCTTTTTCGCTCTGTCGTTTTTGATTCAGCATTCTATTGAGTTTTTCTGTATTCCTTTTGATTATAGAACAGATGATCGCCCAAATTACAATATAACCTACTACAAAAATTGCCGAGAAAACAATGATAGGTATTATGCCGAAATCAAGCCAATCGTTGAGCAGATAAGTTCCAAGATAGCTGAGATACAAACCACTTCCGTGGATGAGGATCGCCGGCATCAGGGGCAGACGCTCGATCTGATAAAGCGCGTTCAGTCCGCCCGCGATGAAGGCGAGTGCGGTCAAGGAAAATATGCCTATGCAGACTTGATTTACGGTCAAAGTTTCAACATCAGCCGCCTGATGCAGAATCATATAGATAATTGCCAAAACGATCGGACCGATGCCCGATGCGATCGCGCCGCGGCGCAAAAATTCCAAAAAGAACCTTTTCATTTTCCTTCAAACCTCCTTCTGATCTCCGAAAAGCAACGCCTTGAAACGTATTCGCGATAGCCGCATGCGAAAACAGCATCTATGCCGCCGCTGAAAACCGCGTCAAACCGTCGGATGCTATGTTCGTTTGCAAGGGTGGACTTATTTATCCTTATAAAATACGAGGGTAAGACCGATTCAAGATCGCGGAGTCTTTCCCTTATCGCATAGCGGTTGCCATTCGTATCAATGGCGATCACCTTTCGGTCAAGAACGGTGATGCACTCGATCTCACCGAAGGAAAGCTTTCGCATTTCATCGTCCCTGTATCCCATAATGTGATCCGCGCCCGAAAAGTTGCAGACAAGATCCTCGATCTGCTGCGTTAGTTCGGACGGCGCGTGGACGATCGCAATTATTTCTTCCTCTGCGTCCTTATCAATAATGAGTTTGTACTTCATTTTCAAAAATCCTTACTGTTTCTTCATTTGGCGGAGGAAGCATAATACCGCAACCGCCGCTGCTCCAAGGCTGTATAAAGCGATCGGCAAAATATGTTCGCCCGCAAGCGCGAGTTCTCCGCGGAACAATGCTTTTTCCATTTCGACTGCGTGAACGAACGGTAGCGCGTTCGCGATCTTCTCGAAAAAACCGCCAACGAGTTTCAGATCAAACCAGACTCCCGAAAGCCACGCGGATAGATTGGTCAACAACGCTCCGCAAATACCGCCGACTTGCTTAACTCCGAGAACGCTGCCGCAAAGAAGCCCGAGCGCGATATTGAAGATTGCCATCGGGATCATGCCGACTACCGCATAGACAATATTTACGCTGACAGTCAGCCCCAAGGGGATCGCGGCGAGATAGCAGATCAGCGTCTGTCCGAGCGCGATGGGCAGCAGCGGGAGCATATATCCCAATATAAAATCCAATCCCGTGAGAGGCGTTGTATACAGTCTTTGCAAGAGCGCGCTTTCGCGGTCTTTTGCAACCAGTGTCGCCGAAAAAAGCGTCATAAATGACAAGCCAAACACGGTAATACCGGGAGTCAGCGTGTCGATTTCAAACAGGCTTACAGGGATATTTGCCTGAATAGTGCTGAGAAGGAAAAGCAGAACAAGCGGGAATCCAATGCCGAAGCCGAGGTTTATCGGATCGCGCAGGATCTCCTTTGAGCATCTTTTTGCAAAAGTCAGCATTCTCATAGCGTTCCCTCCTTTACGATAGAAACAAACGCCGTTTCAAAATCGTCCGTTCCCGCCTTCGCGTTAAGCTCCCCGACTTTTCCCACAGCGAGAAGTCTGCCGTCCTTCATAATACCTATGCGGTCGGAAAGCGCCTCGGCTTCTTCCATATAGTGTGTCGTCAAGATGATCGTAACTTTGCCCTTCAAGGCGCGGATCGTGTCCCAAAGATCGTGCCTTGCTATGACGTCAAGCCCGAGCGTCGGCTCGTCTAAAAAGAGGATTTCGGGCTCGCTGATCAGAGCCATTGCAATACTCACGCGGCGTTGCCAACCGCCCGAGAGTTTGCCTGCTTTTCTAGTCAATACGCTTTCCAAATTAAATTGACTCGAAAGCTCATCGATCTTCGCCGCGGTCTTTTCTTTTGAAAAACCGTGAATACCGCAGATCAGTTCGAGGTTTTCCTTTACCGAAAGATTTGGCGCTACCGCGGTTTCCTGAGGCGATACACCTATCAGACGCTTCACCATTTCGGATTCCTTTGTAACGCTATATCCGCCCACAACAGCATCGCCGTCCGTTGGCTTGGTAAGGCAAGAAAGCATTTTGATTGTCGTGGTCTTCCCCGCTCCGTTTACGCCAAGCAGTGAAAACAATTCGCCTTGATGTATTTCCAAATTCAGCTTATCCACAGCGGTTATATTTTTGTATCGCTTGACAAGTCCTGTCGTTTTTATCTCCTGCATCAATATTATCCTCCGTTTTTATTTGATAATATTATATCATACAAAAAGCGGAGAAATGTTGTTTTTTGTCTGTTCGGTCGTTTTCGATGCCTCATCGGTTTTGCAGAGAACCCTCGCTCATTTTCGGAGCGAGGGCTGTTTCATTTAATTTACAAAGAAAACCACTATGGCACAGATAAATATAAACGCCGCCGTTCCGATACTGAAATATGCAACCTTGCGGCTGTTATTCCATTGCATATAAGCCTGGCACAGCATAGTTACACCCATAAGCGGCATACAAACGTTTATTGCCTGACTCCAAATATCAAATATCTGTAAAACTGCCAAAACAACGACAGCCAAGCTTGCAATAATAGAAATAACGAATATGATCTTATGTAATGCAGATAGTTTTTTCGTTTTCATTTTAGTCCTCCGATTTATTATTAATCGCATTATTAAACTGTTCTTTCATAAATCCGATTCTCGCCGCGACTGCCGCTTGGGTGGTCGGAGCTTTTTCCACGATATCAAAACCGTGCATCGTGCCTTTTGTTTCGTTCAACACGACATCAATGCCGGCTTTTTGCATAGCTTGGGCATACGCGACACCCTCGTCATGCAGGCAGTCAAATTCGGCAGTCTCCACGTATGCCACAGGCAGACCTTCGAAGCATTCGGCTTCCATGGGTGAAGCGTATGCAATATCGGCAGCATTCACGTTTTGCACGTAGCCTTGCCACATTTTTTCCGAAAGCTTTGCGTTCCACATTGGAGTGTCGGTGTAATTGCGGCAGGAAGCGTTATCCATTCTGCGGTCGGTCACGGGATAGACGAGAAGTTGAAAGATCGGTGTGTCCGTTCCTCTGTCTCTCGCCATTTGGCAAACTGCCGCAGCAAGCGCACCGCCCGCGCTGTCACCGCCGACCGCGATCATATTTTTGTCTATATTCAGCCTCTCCGCGTTTTCAAACGTCCAACGCAAAGCCGCATAGCAGTCCTCTGCGGGAGTCGGATGCGGATGCTTGGGCGCAAGTCTGTATTGCACGAAGATCACGCGACATTCGGCTTCAAGGGCATACCTTTTCGCAAGCTTGTAGTGATACCCCGCGCCCTCGAAGAAGAATCCGCCGCCGTGATAATAAACGAGGCAAGGCGATCTATCTTCAAGCCCGTAAGGATCAAACACGAAGACCGAAATCTCCGCACCGTCATAGCTTTTGATGCTTTCTTTTGTGATCGACATCTCGTGATCGGTATTTATCCATCTCGGCGGTTTCATTTTTGATCCCATCCATCCCGCGATCTTTGCGTTCCTGATCGGCGGCGCAATGCGCGAGTACGGAAAGAATTCTTTACTGATTTTATATTTTGACATTATTTATTCCTCTTACTTAAAAACTACCATCAACAGCGTGCCCACCACCATAAGCGCAAGTCCCGCAAAAGCCTTGCGCGACAGCTTTTCCTTGAAAACGAAAAAGGAAAACGCCACGGTGAAAACAATACTCAATTTATCTATCGGTACGACTACGCTGACGATGCCGTTCTGAATGGCATAATAATAGAAAAGCCACGATGCTCCCGTCGCGATACCCGAAAGAGCTATAAAGACAAGCTCTTTTTTATCGAGTGTTCTGATCTGTCGTTGCTTTCCCTTTGCAAAAACAATGATCCAAGCCATCAAAAGCACGACTCCCGTGCGGATGGCGGTTCCAAGGTTTGATTCAACGCCCGAAACACCTATCTTTGCAAGAATGGATGTGAGCGCCGCGAACAAAGCGGAAAGGACGGCATATATCATCCATACTCTGCTTTCTTCTTTCCGCTCACTCTGCTTTTTCTCGACCATCATAAATATGCCGACAGCCAGAATTGCCGTGCCGATCAGTTTCACTGCCAACTGCTCGGTCTCGCCAAAGCAGATGATCGCAAGAAGCACCGAGAGTATCGTGCTTGATTTATCTATCGGAACGACCTTGTTGACATCTCCCATTGAGAGTGCCTTGAAATAGCAGATCCACGATGCTCCCGTTGCAAGTCCCGAAAGAAGCAAAAAGATCAATGGCTTGGTTTCAATTGAAGTTATCGTCTCTGCAGATCCGACCACAAAGACCATTACCCAAGCAAATATGAGAACCACAACGGTTCTGATCGCCGTTGCCACGTCGGAATCTGTTTTCTTGATTCCGCATTTTGCAAGAATTGCGGTAAGCCCCGCAAACACAGCGGAAAGTATTGCTGCTATAAGCCACATTTACTCTTCTCCTTTGCCAAATTCAATGTCGATCCCCGCGCGGTGGGCTTGGTCTTCTTGCTTATCTTTTGGGATATGATAGAGCTTTCCGTTCTTCATCAGCTTTGCGCCGGTTTGGTGATAGGAGAAGCCTACGCCCGCGCGGATGCATTGCTCGCGGATGTTGAGCACCCAATCGTAATTGCAAATTCTCGCGTCGTCGCCCGATTCACCGCCTACCGAGACCGACTTGATTTCGGGCGTCAGATGCTTCGACAGATCGATCCCCTCAAGAAGCGGTTCGCAGATGATAACTTTGGTTTTTATCGGAAGATTCAGGTAGATCGGAAGTCTGTAATCCGCCATTTTCTGATTCTCGGTCGTCACCGCAATAGTGACGTGGTCGTAGCCCTCGCCCCAATCGTCGGGTTTGCAGATATCAAAACGGTCAATGCGCTTGGTTATGATGAAAAAACGGCAATCGCTGCGCTCCTTGATGATCTTCCACGCCTCTCTTCTCCATTCGTCAGCTTCCTCCAAAAAGAAATCAGAGGTAAAGCAAGTGTAGAAAAGAGTTCCCGAGGGATATTTGTATTCCTTGCTTCTGTTTTTCGCGATCGGCAAATTGAAAGTGGAAACATTCTTTTTGACCACGCTCGCGTCTTTGTCGATCCGCGAATCGATGCGATACACGTAACAATGGCGACATCCCTCGCTGAGCTTTCGACATCCGTGCCAAGGATTCCAACGCATCTCGGAACACTCCCCTTTCGATAGAATTTAATAACCCAAAATCAACGACAGGCACAAAACGAGTGCCGAAGCGATGGGAACTGTGATCGTATCCCATCCTTTTTTGGTAAAAAGCTCGGTGATCGCGGCGATCGGAGCGATCACGGCGGAAAAGATGAGAGCGACATACCACGGCATCGGCGACATAGTAATCAAAACCGGAACCGTGCAAATAAACGACGTGACTGCCATTCCGACACAGCCTTCAACAGACTTTACGCCCTCGATCATCTTTCCCTGCAGCTCGTGCTTGCCGCAATTCTTGCCGACTATGGCAGCAACGGCATCACCGGGTCCCCAAGCCATTATCGCGGCTACGGCAATATATTTGTGCTCTGCTCCCAGTCCGCCCCAGAATACGGCAAGCATCAGCGTCATAAGCCCAAACAGCGAAATGAAGCTTATTATCACCTCGTGCTTTGCTTTTTCGACGAAAAGTCCCTTGTAAAACGAGAAACTTTCGAAGAAGCGCAAAGCCACGATAACGATGATGAGAAAGAAGATCTCAACAGCTACCGCGATCCACCAAATATCGGTGCTGAAAGCAAGCGGAAGTATTGAGGTGAACGCCACGAAATGAAGAAGCTTACGGAAAATGTAGTCGGGTACCTTGACGGTAAAACGAACGATAATCAAGAGAGTAGCCAACACCACGATAAATCCGATATAAATTCCAAGCACACGCAGGTATTCGAGAAGATACTCGGTGTTGATCTTGTCAATGTTGTTGATCACGATCATCGAAAGACCGAGTACAAGCAGGATCGCGCCCGTGACGTAACCGACGATCTTGCCCTTGACACGGTTTGCAAATTTCGCGCTGACGAGCGAAAATACGGTTGCAACAACGATGGCTATCAGAAGGTGATCCCAGCATTCAAGAATGATGGTCGGCTCTATGAGAATATGGCTGACCGATGCGATCAGCGCGGTGAAGGTCATTATAAAGGTCGAAGTACCGACGGCAGTCTTACGCTCGTATCCGAGCATCGCAGTGAAGACGATCAGCATCATCATACCGCCGCCCGTACCGAAGAAGCCTGTTCCGAATCCGATGGTGAGTCCGAAGAACAGCGAAACGGCGATCTCCTTGGCGGTCAACTTGACCTTGCCGTCCTTTTCGGGGCGCTCCTTTGAATCCGGGCTGACCAGGAAGCGTATTCCTATCGCCACGCAAAGGATAAGGGAAAATCCGCCAAGCACTGTCTGATGCGTAAAATACGCCGCGATCGAGCCGACGGTACACATACCGATGATGCATACAGCCATCAGCCAGCCATGACGAAGGTCGATCTTTTTATTTTTAGCATACACACCCGTTGTCACCGCCGAGCCGAGAATGTCGCTTGCGAGAGCTATCGCAGTCGCCATATAAGCTCCGTGCTCTCCGCCAAAGGTGGGGCAAAGAACGATCAGAAGCGGAACCATCGCGGTCGCCGCGCTGAGCCCAACAAGCCCCGTGCCAATACCCGCAAGCGCCGCCGCAAGCGTTACAACTATATATTCGTATCCCATTGCGATCTCCAATTTCAATACTTATTCTTTGACTTTGAACGCCCAATCGTATGCCTGCTTGCCGATCGGATTGAGCCTTTTGTTTTTATGGATCAGCAGATAATGTGTTCTCGAAAAATCCACCTTCTCAACGGTGATCTGCTTCATTGCACCGGCCCTCACCCGCTCCGATACGAGACCTTCGGGCAAAATCGCGATCCCTATCCCCGACTCTGCGGCGCAGATCAGGCATTGGTTGCTTGCTGATTCTATCATCGGCTTTGCCGAAAGGCCATAAAACGAAAGAGCTTTTTCAAACATCTCTCGCGATGCGCTTCCCTCCTGGCGGAGCAAAAGCGGATACTTGATCAATTCGGCAAGACCAAGACTTTCGGGAATGTTGAAATCACGACTGCAGACCGCAACGATATTATCTCCGCCGAATCTTATTGATGTCAGATACGGCGATTCAGTCTCGCCCTCCACAAATCCAAAATCAAGATTACCTTTTTCGAGCTCCTTTTCAATAAACGAGGTCTTGTTTATTACTACCGTCGGCTCGATCAAGGGTATCTGTTTTTTCAGGCTTCCTATATAGTCGGGGAGAAAGGTTTTGCCAAGCGTCAGCGAGCATCCGATACGTATTGTCGGGTCGTTTCCGCCTTCGATCGCCAAGGTTTCAAAATCATCAAAGCCCGCAATAACTTCCCGAGCTTTAAGGAGGAGCCTTTTTCCCATCTCCGTTATCACAAGCCTTTGATTAATTCGGTCAAACAAAACGACCTCATAGTATTTCTCGAGCTCGGAGATCGTGGTGCTGACAGCCGGTTGGGCAATATGCAACGCCTCTGCCGCCTTTGTAACACCGCCGCAGTCATTGACCGCAACGAATATCTTCAAATGTCTTAAAGTCATATTGCTTACCATAACTTTCTCTTAAGAACTTTATAATATTATACTATTTTACTTATCATTTGTCAAGGTGTATAATAAATAAAAAACACACAAGGAGAAAGAATGAATGAAACCATCGTTCAGAAAAAAGCTGACGCTTTTCACATCGACCCTTAAGCTGAGTGCTTGCACCTTTGGCGGCGGATTTGTGATCATTCCGCTTATGAGGAAAAGATTTGTCGATCAGTTGCATTGGATCGACGACCGTGAGATGCTTGATCTCGTTGCCATTGCCCAATCCTCGCCGGGCGCGATCGCGGTCAACGCCTCCATCATCGTCGGCTATCACGTTGCCGGAGTTATTGGCGCACTTATTTCCGCGCTTGGAACCGTATTGCCGCCGCTTATCATCATCTCGGTCATATCGCTGTTTTATCGTGCCTTTCGTGACAGCTTGTTTGTGGGACTAATCATGAAGGGAATGCTCGCAGGCGTTGCGGCTGTGATTTGCGACGTTGTGCTCGAAATGGCAATCGGGATCATAAAGCAAAAAAGAATGCTCCCCGTGATGATCATGATCGGTACCTTTATAGCAAACTGCTTTTTCAAGGTCAATATAGCGGTGATCATTCTCTGCGGCGGAGCAGTCGGTGCTGCTGATATGCTCTTTAAGAACAAAAAGGGAAAGACGGGGAAGCAAAATTGATCTATCTTGAACTATTTTTGAGTTTTTTGCAAATAGGACTTTTCAGCATCGGAGGCGGATATGCCGCCATGCCCTTGATCCGTGAGCAGGTCGTCGATCTGCACGGTTGGCTGACAATGACACAATTCGGCGACATTATGACAATATCCGAAATGACCCCCGGGCCGATAGCAATCAATTCCGCAACCTTCGTCGGAACGCAGGTCGCAGGCTTGCCGGGCGCGATAGTCGCCACACTCGGGTGCGTTATGCCGTCATTGGTGATAGTTCTCGCCCTCGCCTTCATTTACTACCGCTTCAAAGGTCTCAGTATCATCAGGGGAATACTTTCGGGCTTGCGTCCGGCTGTGGTCGCAATGATCGCATCGGCGGGTGTTTCGCTGATTCTTATGGCGTTTTGGGGAGAACAGAGCCTGCCCGCCGATCTTGGAGCACCCGATCCGATAGCTATGATCCTTTTCGGTGCGGGACTGATCGTACTAAAAAAGCAGAAGATAAATCCCATTTGCGTAATGGCAGGCTGCGGATTTCTCGGCTTGATCCTTTATTCTGTGATCTGAAAGGAAAACGATATGAAATATGTAATGAGATCAAACACTTTGTTTGATGAAAAGAACAATAAACGAGCTTATATACACGCATCCGCTTCATATCTCAAAAGCAAGATCCGTTCCGAGAACGGAGAAATTATAAACGCGGAGCTTCGTATGAATTCATCCTATGATGCGCACAAACACGAATACGTTATGACAGACAATGAATCGAATGTGATCGCATCTGCCAGACCGCGTTATTCGAAAGACGAAGATCCCGATCAAAACGGATGGCCGCTTAACCGTGCCCCGCTCGTTGACGAGGCAAGCCTGACGATCCGCGGAGGGATCTACAAAATAATCAGAGTCGGATATCCGAAATACGAGATCAGAGATTCTGCGGGGAAATTGATGCTTGGAACTGCGTATTCTCCACTGATGAAGAATTGGAACATATATGCCAGCAAAAGCCTATCACCCGAGATCATATGCGCGATCGTGATTTTTTGCAAATATCTCGAGTTTGAAAATGACGCAGTTATACTTTAAGCGTGCACAAGAGCATATAGCTTTCGTCATTTCCTTCCTCTCTTGCTGTCCTTGTCGATATTCTTGCGCCACTCGCCGTCATCGAGCGGTCTGCCTCCGCGTACAGCAACGATCGCCTCGCTTATTGCGGAATATGTTGACCCTACTCCCAAACCTCACTTTTTGCTCTGATGCTCGAACATAGTATATTCCCTTCGATTTATTCAAAAGTAATCTTTAACTCGTGATTCCAAAAGCATTCGGCGGTGCGTTGAATTATTTTTCGATCTTTTGCAGCAAGTGATTCAAATAGTGTAATCCAAAGCTTGGAATCTTTCTTTTTCCATTTGCCGACCACCTTACCGTTCAGAAGAATTGGCGGCATGACGATTCCGGCGAGGTTGAAGATGCCTCGCAAGTGCTCCTGCGGCAGATAAATGCTTTCCTTCTTTTGATAACCGAGCATTAGTTGATCGAAGCCGGCAAGGAAAATGCAAGGTGGGATCTCATTATCATAAGATTTGCCGTTAGGAATATAGTAGTACGTCTTTCCTTCACATTCGACAGATTCAACGGGCAATGCTTTGAGCCAATTCTTTACCTCAGCTTGCTTTGCGCCCGTGTAATACATCGCATCGTGGATCGTTGCGGGCCCCATATTGGTGAAATACCGCCTTGCGATCTCAAGCTTGGCTTCTTCCTCGGGGATCGGCTCAAACTCGGGCGAAGCAATATACGCCTTTTTCTCCTGCACCACGTAGTGCATGAATCCGCGCTCGCAAAGCTCGCGAATGCCTCCGCCCCACGCCTCAAACATAGAGTCTTCTTCCAATGCTTCCATACCGTGCGCACGGCAGAGTTCCTTTAATTCTTCGCGGGTATATGCCCTTTCTGAAACTGCAGAAATAATAATGTCAGAAAAATATCTTTGACGTTCTGGTGTCAGTGCCCACACTCTGCGCTCATTATTCCAAAACGTGTAGCCGCCCCATTCATTTTTGCGGTAACACTCGCCGTTGTTGCAACGAATAAAAAGTGGCAGATCACTCTCGGCAAATACGTGAACCGTGCCGCGAACAGACCAGTTTTTTACAAGTCCCTGTCCGACGGTCGGCTCATCGTAATCATTTGAACGGAGCTTCAGCGAGTGCATTGCGTTCGGAAAAAATTGCGCTTGAACACCGCACAGATCACGGACAACTGTCATTTTGTTTGACGGCTTTATGAGGTATTGATTAGTTAATTGGCGTATTTTCAGTTCTTCAATAGTCATTTTGTTTTAACACACCTTACTTATTGAAAACGAACCTGTCCATTCTTTCAAACGCCTCTTTGACTCTTGAGAGAGGCAGGGCGAGGTTGAGGCGGATGTGATTGGTGCCTCCGTGCTGTCTGCCGTCTTGCCACGCTACACCGACTTCCCAGCCCATTTTGAGGAGCTCGTCGAGAGTCTTGCCGTGGTCGCTCAGCCATTCGGTGCAATCGAGGAATACCATATAGGTTCCCTGCGGCTTTGCGGCGCTGATTCCCTTGAAGTGTGCGTTTATGTAGTCGCAGGCATAATCGGCGTTGGCAGTCAGAGTTTTGCAAAGCTCGTCGACCCACTCGTAGCCCTCGGGTTTATACGCGCCAATCAGGGCGTACATCGAGAGCATATTCATCGAATTGTAATGCGAAAGAGATGATTCCTTATTTACTCGGTCGCGCAGACGTTTGTTGTAGATTATGTGATACGAGCCGATGAGTCCCGCAAGGTTGAAGGTCTTTGACGGCGCATAGAGCGCGACTGTTCTGTTCTTTGCGTCTTCACTTATCGATTGTGTCGGAATGTGCTTATGTCCACCGAGGATGATGTCCGACCATATCTCGTCGGAAACAACGTAGACGTCGTGCTTCTTGTAGATCTCCATCGCCTTTTCGATCTCTGGGCGTTCCCAAACGCGTCCCGTAGGGTTGTGGGGCGAGCAGAAGAGCGCGGCGTGGATGTTGTTTTCGACGATCTTGCGCTCCATATCCTCGAAATCCATGCGCCAGATGCCGTCCTCGTCGCGGTAAAGCTGTGAGAGGACGATATTGTAGCCGCTGTTGTTGAGCGAGCCCGAGAATCCCATATATATCGGTCCGTGGACGAGGACGCTGTCTCCGCGCGAGCAGAAAGTGTTCATTGCCGAGATCATACCGCCGAGAACGCCGTTTTCGTAGCCGATATGCTCGGGCGCGAGTCCCTCGACGCCATTGCGAGTCGACTGCCACTTGATGATCGAATCGAAATACTCTGCGCGGGGCTCAAAGTAGCCGAATGCGGGGTGCCCGATGCGCTCGCGGATAGCCTCGCACACGGTGGGCACAGTCGGGAAATTCATATCTGCGACCCACATCGGGATCACGTCGAAGCCTTCTTTCGGCAGACCCGGAGTCCAATCCTTGCCGAGTTCATCGACCGCAAGTGCATCGCGGCCGCGTCTGTCCATTATTGATTCAAAATCGTATTTCATTTATTTATCCTCATTAAAAATAGTTTCCTTCATCGTCCGGGCAAGATACACCGCATAGGCGGAAGTAATTGCAGTGAGCAAAATGCAGAAAATTATGCGAGTTTCATTCGTTGCCGCACCCTCGTTTGCAAACACGCTCAATGCATTGAAAATTCCGTGAACGAGTATGCAACCGATGAGGCTTTGGGTCTTGCAATAGATCATAACGAACATAAATCCCGCGGCGGTGGCATATACGACCTGAAGCAGATTCGGGATAAGCTCCGCGCCCGAGCCGTTCACGAGATTGATAATATGCCCGATCCCGAAAGTCACGCTTGAAACGATCACAGCCGCTTTTAAGTTGCCCTCACGCATGGCATTAAACAGCAGACCGCGGAAGATCACTTCCTCCAAAAAACCAACACAAAACATTGAAAGTATGTAAAGCAGAGTTTCGGGCAAGCCGTAATTCATTGTCACTCCGTACCAAAGATTTGTTGTCAACATAATGAAAACGGGCAGGTAATAAAGCATTGAACGCGCAGTCGCCTTTGAGGCGCAAATGCCGTAAGCTTCAAGAAGTCCGTTTTTCTTCAAAAACAACAGCAATATCGCCGAAAGCAAAATGCCGATGGCAAGCGTCACCGATTTTTCCAAGCCTATGATTGCGGAAAGCGAATCCCCCGCGGACATCAAGACGCAATAAGCGATGATCCACGCAACCGCAAACCAAATCTTGCTTTTGCTGTATAACCTTTTCAACATATTACTTTTTACTTGATCTTCAATCCGTCGGAAAACGCCTTGCCGACCTTCTCGCCGAAATTCCAATAAGCGTGCGTGACGCTGTCATAAATAATGGGATCGAGCTTTTTGGCATCGACCTTGCCCTTTTCATCAAGAATGCTCTCGTCTGCGCTGATGTTGACGATCTCGCCGATGCAGATTCCATCCTCATTGAATTTGAGGAGCTTGCACTCAACCGTCATCGGCAGCTCGTCGATGATGGGCGCGTTGACGCATTCGCTCTTGGTCGCGTGGAAACCCGCTTTTGCGAACTTGTCGGGCTCGTCATTTGCCGAAACGATGCCGACATAGTCGCAGGGAACCACGGTCTTTGCCGTGGCAAAACTGAGGGTGAAAGCACCCGTTTTCTTGATATTTTCCGTGGTCTTGTGATCGTCCGCAAGGCAGACCATGACAAGATTTGTGTCATAAATACCGCCCCAAGCCGCATTCATAGCGTTTGGCGCGCCGTTTTCATCATAAGTGCCCACGATAAGCACGGGCATAGGATAAAGCCAGGTTTTGGGTCCGAAATTTTTTCTCATTTCAAATTCTCCTTGTCTTTGCTGTATTTATTTTATTATATCAAAAAAGTATGTTAATTTCAATAGCGAAACAGTATTTGCGATAATTATTTCTCGCCGCACGGAATATAATTTCAAAAAAGAACGTGAGGTGAAATTATGAAAAGATCTATCTCAATGTGGGAATTCGTCGGTTTCGGAGTAGCGGCGGCAGGTGGTACGCTGTTGCATTTTTTATATGATTGGCTTGGAAAAGCAGCTTGGATAGCGCCTTTTTCGGGAGTGAACGAGTCAACTTGGGAGCACATGAAGCTACTGTTCTGGCCGATGTTCATATATGCAATAATTGAGAGCTTTTTCTTCCGCGACAGAGAGGATTTTTGGTGTGTCAAACTGCAAGGAATACTTTTGGGACTTGCATTGATACCGATCATTTTTTATACATATAACGGCGCCGTCGGCAAGTCGCCGGATTGGCTGAATATCGCGATCTTCTTTATTTCCGCCGCGGTTGCGTACATTTATGAAGCACGGCTTTTCAATTTCGGGAAAGTGAAGTGCAGATCGCAAAAACTCGCTTTCGCCGTGCTTTGCGTAATAGCTTTGCTTTTTGCTGTATTCACATTCCGAACGCCCGAGATCGGCATTTTTCTCGACCCGGTGACGGGAACTTACGGGATATAAAAACCGTCCTCGCTCTGATTTTGAGCGAGGACGGTTTCGTTTCAAAACAAACCTCT
>JAFQGP010000138.1 GCA_017415485.1 Clostridia bacterium | reverse complement strand
GGCCCCCCCCCCCCCCCGCGACAGCACGTAATTATATCGTTGGTTTAATTCAGAAAATACTGTGATATTTTCTTGGCTTAATACAAAGCGATAATTTAATTGGGCTCGAGACGTCGAGGGCGCCGTCCCCTACGGACTCGTAATATAATTTGAGCTTTAATAACATTTATCACTCGTAATCAACAAATTTTTTAATAAAATAACTTTTCGGCTTGCCGAAAAGTTACCGAAACTCTTCACTCTTAACTTTGCACTCTGCACTTTTAAGCTTGTTAGAGTTTCAGAAAGATCAACACAATGTTTCTCCACGTTGGCAACAATAAAAACATCCGCACAAAAGACATAATCGGCATTTTCGATATGGACAATGCCACGCTGAACTCGGCGATGACGAAAAAATACCTCTCGATGGCGCAAAAACGCGGCGAGGTCGAGTCCGCGGGGGATGATATTCCGAAATCCTTCATAGTATACCGCGTCGGGCTTGATACGAAGGTGTGTTTCTCAACACTTTCGGCAGCATCACTGCTTGGCAGGTTAGAATAAATCATCGTAAAAATTATAAAACGAGTATTTAACTGAATTTTATAAAAAAATATATTACGAGTCCGTAGGGGAGGGCGTCTTCGACCTCCCGGACAGCACAAAATTATTGTGTTGATTAAATACAGAAATGATAATTATATTTTCTTGATAAAATGCACAGCAAAAATATCATTGGGTCCGGGAGGTCGAGGACGCCCTCCCCTACAAGCTCGTAATTAAACGTGCGAGATGATAATGTTATCACTCGAAATTAAATTTACTTAAATAAAATACTTTTCGGTTTGCCGAAAAGTGGGCATTAAATTATTTATTTGATAATAATTAGGAACTGTAATTCAATTTTCTTGATTAAATACACAGCATTGATTTCGTTGGGCTCGGACCGCCGAGGACGTCGGTCCCTACAAGCTCGTAATGAGATTTTAGCTTAATTATTATTTATAACTCGTAATTAACTTTGTTTTTTAATAAAATACTTTTCGGTTTGCCGAAAAGTTACATCCATTTTGCATTTTGCACTTTGCATTTTGCATTACAAAGAATAGGAAGAATAAAATGATCGACGAAAAAATCACAAATGCAGAAGAAAAGGCAGGGGAAATCGTGATTCCCGAGCCTGAAGAGGAAGTTATTCCCGAGGCGGAGCTTATTGAGCTCGACCCCGAGGGAAGCGAGCTTTCAACCGTTGTTGACGCGGCTTATACGGAAAGCCAGATCCAGGTCCTTGAGGGACTTGAGGCTGTCCGCAAGCGTCCGGGTATGTATATCGGTACCACGTCTTCGCGCGGTCTGCACCACCTTGTCAACGAGATCGTTGACAACTCCATCGACGAGGCTCTTGCCGGTCACTGCGACCTGATCGTTGTCACCGTCAACCCCGACAACAGCATCACCGTTGAGGATAACGGCCGAGGCATTCCCGCGGGTATTCATCCCACGCAGGGTATCCCCACTCTTGAGGTCGTTTATACCATCCTTCACGCCGGCGGTAAGTTCGGCGGCGAGGGTTATAAGATCGCGGGCGGTCTGCACGGCGTTGGTGCATCCGTTGTAAACGCGCTCTCCGAGTGGCTCGAAGTCGAGGACGTCGTTGACGGAATCAAATATTCCGAAAGATTCGTTCACGGTGCGGTCGACCGTCCTTTCCAATGCCACGGTCCTGTGGGCGAGGGCGAAAAACAGCACGGTGTAACAGTTACCTTCAAGCCCGACGGTACAATATTTGAGACTACTGTTTTCGATTACGAAATGCTCCTGAACCGTATGCGCGAGCAGGCGTTCCTGAATGCGGGCATCCGCATCAAGCTGATCGACACGCGCGGCGAAGAGCACAAGGAAAACGACCTTATGTTCGAGGGCGGTATCCGCAATTTCGTTTCCTTCCTCAACAGCCAGAAGCATTCCGACCTCGTTCACGAGGAAGTCATCTATATGCGCGGCGAAAAGGGAACGAGCCAGGCGGAGGTCGCGCTTCAGTATAACACCACATATAACGAAACTATCCTCACATTTGCAAACAATATGAACACCATTGAGGGCGGTACTCACGAAACCGGCTTCAAGGCGGCGCTGACCCGCGTTCTCAACGATTATGCCCGCAAAAACGGCATTCTCAAGGACTCGGACAAGGCTCTTTCGGGCGAGGACGTCCGCGAGGGTATCTGCGCCATCATTTCGGTCAAGCTCCAGAACGCGCAGTTCGAAAGCCAGACAAAGGCAAAGCTCGGAAACTCCGAGATACGTGCGCTCGTTGACTCGACAGTTACGGCGCGTCTGACCGAATTTCTCGAGGAAAATCCCTCGGTCGCAAGAGCGATCCTTGACAAGGCTCTTGCCGCATCGAGAGCACGTGAGGCGGCGCGTAAGGCGCGCGAAATGACGAGACGAAAGGGTCTTCTTGAAGGCTCCTCGCTTCCCGGCAAGCTCGCGGACTGTCAGACAAGAGATGCCTCACTCGCAGAGATCTATCTCGTAGAGGGAGATTCTGCGGGAGGCTCCGCAAAGAGCGGAAGAGAATCGAAATTCCAGGCGATCCTGCCCCTCCGCGGTAAGATCCTCAACGTTGAAAAGAGTCGTCTTGACAAGGTTTATTCCTCGATCTCCGTCATCCCGATCGTTCAGGCGCTCGGATGCGGAATCGGCGAGGATTTCGATATCACAAAGCTCCGTTACGGCAAGATCATCCTTATGGCCGATGCCGACGTCGACGGTTCGCATATCCGAATCCTGCTGTTGACGTTCCTTTTCAGACACATGCCGAAGCTCATCGAGGAAGGCCACGTTTATCTCGCTCAGCCGCCTCTCTATCACATCTTCAAGCACGGCAAGAATAACGGATTTGACAAGTATGCATACTCCGAGGAAGAGCGCGATCAGATCATGGAAGAGATCGGCAACGTCGCGGGCGTTGAAGTCAGCAGATACAAGGGTCTTGGTGAGATGGATGCCGATCAGCTTTGGGAGACCACAATGGACCCCGAGCGCCGAGTTCTTCTCCGCGTGACGATGGAGGACGCAATGCTCTGCGACCAGACCTTCTCGCTTCTCATGGGCGACAAGGTTGAGCCGAGACGTGAATTTATCGAGCAGAACGCAAAATATGCGACAAATCTCGATATTTAAGCTATGAGAAGAGAAAGAAACTTAAAAATAAAAGATTTTTCGGGTATTCCCGAGCTCCCGGACGATTGCATTGACGAAGCAATGCCCAAAAAGCAGAAATTCGCGGTGCTTTCGCTCAATCCCGGCATCGACCGTGCGCTTTATCTGCCCTCGCCGATGGAGGCGGGCAGTCTCAACCGCGCGGCAAGAAGCGTGACGACTCAAGGCTCAAAGGGCGCGAACGTGGCAATTATGCTCCACCGCCTTGGCTGTGAGGTTGAATATTATGCTTTTTCGGGCGGCGAGTTCGGCGAGCTCTGCGATTCCTTTCTCACCCGCGAGGGAATAAAGGTAAATTCGGTCGAAACGCTTTGCGGTGTCAGAATGAACACCAAGGTCATCGACTCGGAATGCGTTTGCACCGAGCTGAACGAGCGCGGCGGAGTGTTCTCACCCCCCGAAACCGCGGCGTTGACGGAGATGTTTATGGCGACCGATGCAGACGTTCTCTGCTTGTGCGGAAGTATTCCACAGGGTGTGGAAAAAGATGTGTATAAAGTCTTTACGCAGTTTGCGAAATCCACAGGCAAAAGGGTGGTTCTCGACTGCGACGGAGAGGCGCTGAAGCTCGGACTTGAAGCTTCACCCGATATTATCAAGCCGAATGAATACGAGCTCGAAAACCTCGGCGTTTCCACAGGAATGTTTGAAAAGTTTTCAACAGACCCCGAGGATCGTCTTCGTGAAGTCACAGAAGCTTGTGTAAAAGTTGCCAAAAGGTACGGCACAACCGTCATCTGCACTCGCGGTGCAGAAGGAGCTGTTCACGCGAATCCGAAGGGCGAGGTCATCTTCCGCGAGTCGATGAAGGTGCGCCTGCTCGGATTCTCGGGCGCGGGCGACACGTTCCTTTCGGGCTACATCGCGGCGAGATTCGACAAGGGATTTACCGAGGAATATTCGCTCATCTGTGCCACAGCGGCGGGAGCGGCGAAGGTCGTGCTTGAGGGCACCGAGCTTCCCGAGGCGACCGACATCGACGAGGCGATAGATGATATCATCTACCCGAAAAATAAGGAATTAAAAGAGATCCCGATAGAAGAAACAATATTGGAAGGTATAGAACCGTGGAACATAAAGAAGATCTGTCATTCAAAAATCAAAAAATAATCAACGTTGAAATGTCGGGCGAGGTCAAAAAGTCCTTCATCGAGTATTCAATGTCGGTAATCACCTCGCGTGCTCTCCCCGACGTGCGCGACGGTATGAAGCCGGGTCAGCGACGCATCCTCTGGGCAATGTATGAGGATCACCTGACAAGCGACCACGCTTTCCACAAATCGGCGGCTACCGTCGGTAACGTGCTTGGACGTTATCATCCCCACGGTGACGCCGCGGTTTACGGCACGATGGTAAGAATGGCGCAGGATTTCTCGCTGCGCTACCCCCTTGTTGAGGGACACGGTAACTTCGGTTCGGTCGACGGCGACCCCCCTGCTGCTTACCGTTACACCGAGGCAAGACTTGCTAAAATTTCGGATGAGATGCTCAAGGACATCGAAAAGAACGTTGTCGTAATGAACAAAAATTTCGACAACCGCCTTGATGAGCCGAGTGTTCTCCCCTCGCGCTTCCCGAACCTGCTTGTAAACGGCTCGGTTGGTATCGCGGTCGGTATGGCAACGAATATCCCGCCCCACAACCTCGGCGAGGTCGTTGATGCGGTCATTTACCGCATGGAAAACCCCGATTGCGACACTTTCGCGCTGATGGAGTTCATCAAGGGCCCCGATTTCCCGACAGCCGCTATCATTTACGGCGTAAACGGCATAAAAGAGGCATATCTGACCGGTAAGGGCAAGATAATGGTCCGCGCGCGTGCTGAAGTCGAAGAGGACAAGCACCGCATCATCATCACCGAGATCCCCTACGGCGTAAACAAGAGCCTTCTTTGCGAGTCGATCGCAAATCTTGTCAAGGACAAGAGGATCGAGGGCATCACCGACGTCCGCGATGAATCGGGACGTGCGGGAATGCGCATCGTTGTCGAATACCGCCGCGACGCAAACGGCGAGATCATCTTAAAACAGCTTTATAAATTCAGCCAGCTCGAGGACACCTGCGCGGTCAATATGCTCGCGCTCGTCAACGGCGAGCCGAAGATCCTGCCCCTCGTCACCATCATCGACGAGTATATCAAGCACCAGGAGTCCGTTGTCACCAGAAGAACGCAATATGAGCTCGACCGTGCTCTTGCGCGCGCTCATATTCTTGAGGGTTACAGTATCGCTCTCGACAACATCGACGAGATCGTTGAGCTGATGAAGACCTCGAAGTCGATCCCCGATTCGAAGTCGAGACTTTGCGAGAGATATGGACTGAGCGAGATCCAGGCGCAGGCAATCGTCGAGATGACGCTCGGCAGACTCACGGGTCTGGAGCGCGACAAAATCCTTGATGAGCTCGAAAGACTTCACAAGCTCATCGAAGAGCTCCGCGCGATCCTCGGCGACATCGAAAAGGTCAAGGAGATCATCAAGACCGAGCTTTCCGAGATCAAGAGAAGATACGGCGACGCGCGCCGCACCGAGATCGTTGAGGCGGCGGATGATATTCTGCTTGAGGATCTCATCGAGAAGCACGATTGCGTCATCACCATCACACATTCGGGCTACATCAAGCGTCAGCACGCGGATACCTATTCGGCGCAGAGAAGAGGCGGCAAGGGTATCATCGGTATGTCGACGAAGGAAGAGGACTTCATCGAAAAGGTAATGGTAATGCACAGCCATTCGAACCTGATGATGTTCACCTCGAACGGCAAGGTCTATATGCGTAAGGCGTATATGATCCCCGAGGCGGGCAGAACCGCAAAGGGAACGAATATCGTCAACATTCTCGAGCTCCAACCGGGTGAGAAGATCACAACGGTCATCGAGGTCGATAATTTCGATAATTCCGAGGAAAGATTCCTCACAATGGTCACCAAGAACGGCGTTCTCAAGAGAACGAAGCTCTCCGAGTTCGAGTATCAGCGCAAGGGCGGCAAGATCGCGATCGGTCTTGACGAGGGCGACGAGCTCGTCGGCGTTCTCCTCACCGACGGACACAGCGATATCATCATCGCTTCGGCATCGGGTAATGCGGTCAAGTTCACCGAAGAGGGCGCAAGAACGATGGGACGTACCGCGCGCGGCGTAATCGGTATCCGTCTCCGCGGCGACGACCGCGTTGTCGGCGTAGTAGCGACTGAGGAAGGCAAGCACTTCCTGACGATCACCGAGCTCGGCTACGGCAAGAGAACAGAGTTTTCCGACTTCCGACTCATGAAGAGCCGCGGAGGAATGGGTGTAATGTGCCACAACGTCACCGAAAGAACCGGCCGCGTTGCAGGCATTGCCGCAGTCGGCGAGGATGACGACATCATGATCATCACCGACAGCGGAACCATCATCCGAACCGCAGTCGACAGCATCCCCGTCTACGGCAGAAGCGCCGCCGGCGTAATCGTAATGCGAGTCTCCGAGGGCCAGACCTGCGCGGGATTCACGACGGTTCCCAAGGCGGATGAGGACGACGTGATTGAGGGAGAGGAAGAATAATCTCGCTTCGCTCGAATGATAATCCGCCTTCGGCGGAATGATAATCTTGCTTCGCAAGAATGATAATTCGCCCAAAGGGCGAAATGAAGGTGAATTTCCGCCCGAATGGGCGGAAATTTTCCATAGATATTGATCTATTGCTTTCGGTATTAAAAGAAATAAATAATAAAATCTCGGATATTTTGAAGCAAAAACTTCTCAATATCCGAGATTTTTGTGTTTTTTATGGGGAATATTGTTGGAATTTTGTGATTATATATCCTTGACATCACCGGAATTTTGTGATACAATATATACAGTACATTTTTCGGGAGGTTCTTATGGATAAAAAATTATTAAAAAGAAAGATCGACAATTTTCTGATCGAGTGGAAAAATAACCCCGAGCGTATGCCTTTGATAGTCAAAGGAGCAAGGCAGATAGGAAAAACCGAATCGATCCGACATTTTGCGTGCAATAATTACTCCCACTTGGTAGAAATTAATTTTATTCTTCAAAAACAATACAGGGATATTTTTGACGATGGTTTCGAAGTTGACACTATTCTTAAAAATATCTCTTTCAAAAATCCTGATTTTGAATTTATTCCCGGTCAAACTTTGATTTTTTTTGACGAGATTCAAGCGTGTATTAATTGTGCGACAAGTCTTAAATCCTTCCGTGCCGACGGGCGTTTTGACGTTATTTGCTCGGGTTCTATGATGGGTATAAATTATAATGAAATAGAATCCTACAGCGTTGGAAATAAAGAGGATTATGAAATGCATTCTATGGATTTCGAGGAATTCCTTTGGGCAAAAGGATATAAACCCGAACAGATCGAAGATCTTTACCGTCATATGATCACGCTCACCCCATTTTCGCAGGTGGAATACAATGTTATGCTCGAAAATTTCAGAGAATATATGATCCTCGGCGGAATGCCGGCAGTTGTTAATTCATTTGTTAAAAACAAAAATTA
Organism: Clostridia bacterium; assembly: GCA_017415485.1. Taxonomy (GTDB): domain Bacteria; phylum Bacillota; class Clostridia; order Oscillospirales; family CAG-272; genus CAG-390. The sequence goes on along the minus strand of JAFQGP010000138.1, from coordinate 992 downwards.
CAGTGGAACCCTCAGGCTTCAAAGACAAATTCTGCTCGACTATGAAGAAGACATAACAAAGTACGCCGCCGGTCTTGACCAAGGAAGGATACTCAACATTTACAGAAGAATTCCGGTATTTCTCGGTAAAGATAATAAGAAATTTCAAATATCAAAGGTGGAACGCGGAGCGCGCACAAGGGAGTACGTTGGCACTGTTGAATGGTTGACAGATGCTGCCATTATCAACGTTTGCCATTGTATGTTGTACCCGGAACTTCCGCTCAAGGGCAACTACAATCCGGATAATTATAAGATCTATTACAGAGATACCGGATTGCTTATTGCGTCCCTCGACGAAGAGGCGCAGGAAGATCTGCGTTATAATAAAAATTTCAACACCTATAAAGGTGCGATATATGAGAATATGATTGCAGATATGCTTGTAAAACAAGGTTATTCATTGTTTTTTTACCGTAACGAAAAAGGTACGCTTGAAATGGACTTTTTTGTTCGTGATGCGAATTCCCTTATTCCCGTTGAAGTTAAAGCCGGCGATAACGCGACAGTTTCCCTGAATAATCTTATTAATGACAATTCATATGGTGAAATAAAATACGGTATCAAATTCGGCAACAAGAATATCGGCTTTAACGATAAGTTTTACGCCTTCCCTTACTTTCTCGCATTTCTACTCAAACGGTTTCTTAAAGAAAAAGATAACTATTAAAATATAAGAAGAAAAGGCTGCTTCATTCAAAAGCAGCCTCAGACTGCTGACAAACGTATATTGAAAATTAACATATAGCAATATGCACACATAATGAGACGAAAACTATGTTCGCACTCGCAACGCAGGGGGAAGGGGGGCGGCAGCCCCCTTCAAAAGAAACGATGTCATCCTGAGGCGGCGTCCGCAGACCGCCTGCGCCCGGTAGGTCTGTCGGTTTTCCGAAGGAAAATGGAGGCGTAAGCCGAGAAGACAGACCTACAGTTTGCCGAAGGCAAACATT
>JAFQGP010000137.1 GCA_017415485.1 Clostridia bacterium | reverse complement strand
GTGCCCTCAGGATGACATCGTTTTTTCTTGCAGGGGGCTTCGCCCCCTGCACCCCTATTAGAGATTGCGAACACAGATGCTTGACTATTATTGTGCAATTTGACATATTGTTTTTCCATATACAAGTTTGTCAGCAGTCTGTACTCGAATATTGCTTGCAATATCCGAGTTTTTTCTCCCAAAACATTGCCTTACACGGCAAATTGTGGTATAATATTATATCATTGAAGAAAACAGATCCCGCGTGGGCGGGATCCGGAAGGAGAAACTATGACAGAAGTACTTTTGACAGCTCTCGGCGTCGGCGGGGCGACCTTGTTCGGCGCGGTGCTCGGCTTTGTTTTCAAAAAAATTTCACACCGCATGGGCGACATAATGATGTCCTTCGCGGCGGGTATAATGCTTGCGGCGGCGGTGCTTGGACTTATTTTACCCTCGGTCGATTACGGCGGAGGCGGCGCAAAGGGTCTGCCAATCACCATCATCGGCATCTTCCTCGGCGCCTTTACCGTCAACGCGCTCGATAAGCTCGTCCCCCACCTTCACAAGCTTTCCGGAATCGACCCCGAAAACGTGAAAAATTCGGAAAACAGCGGCAAGGTCCACAAGATCCTGCTTTTCGTGATGGCGATCGCGATCCACAACTTCCCCGAGGGAATCGCGGCGGGCGTCGGATTCGGCACGGATAACGTTACCGACGGCATCCTCATCGCCCTCGGCATCGCGCTTCAGAATATCCCCGAGGGTATGATCATCATCGCGCCGATGCTCTCGGCGGGAATCAAGCCGAGCCGTACCTTCCTCATCGCCGCCGTGACCGGAGTGGTCGAGGTTATCGGCACTCTGGTCGGCTATCTCGCCGTCAGCCTTGCGCAGGCGGTGCTCCCCTTCGCGCTTGCTTTTGCGGGCGGAACGATGCTTTACGTCGTCAGCGACGAAATGATCCTCGAAACTCACGCACACGGCAGCGAGCGCGCCGCGACGTATTCCCTGCTCATCGGCTTCTGCGTGATGCTGACCCTTGACATTCTGCTTGGATAAAATATGACGCTCCGCGCACCGAAATATTATCTTGATTTCGCCTGCATAGCCGACCGTTGCAAGCATAGCTGCTGCATCGGCTGGGAGATCGACGTCGACGATGCGGCAAGGCGCAAATATTCCGCCCTCCGCGGCGGCTACGGCGAGGAGATCAAAAAGAGCATCTGCGGCAACCCTCCGCATTTTGCCCTCCGCGAGGACGACCGCTGCCCGCATCTCGATGAACACGGACTTTGCCGCATCATCCGCGAGCTCGGCGAGGATTATCTTTGCGACATCTGCCGTGAGCACCCGCGCTTTTACAACTCCACCACGCGCGGACGTGAGGTCGGGCTCGGCATTTCCTGCGAGGAAGCCTGCAGGATCCTGCTTTCATCCGATGATTACGCCGAAATGATCGAGATCGGCGAGGAAGACGGCGAAATTTTCACCGACTTCGACGCCGTCACCGAGCGCGAAAAGGTATATGAGATCCTTTCCGACCGAAACATCCCCTACGCCGAAAGACTCCGCGCGATCGCGGAAAAATACGGCACCGCGCCCGAAAAACTTTCGGACGAAGAGTGGAAAGAGCTCATTTCCGACCTCGAATACCTCGACGAGAGCCACCGCGAGCTGTTTTCGTGCTATTCGTCAAAGACGGAACCATCCCCCGAGATCGAACCAGAGCTCGAGCGCGCCCTTGCATACTTCATCTACCGCCACGCCTCACCGGCAGAAAACGCAGAAGAATTCCGCGCCGCCCTCGGCTTCTCCCTCTTCTGCGAACGCCTGCTCGCCTCGATCGCCACAAAATCAACCATCCTCGACCGCGCCCGAATCCTCTCCGAAGAGATCGAGTACTCCGAGGACAATACGGATGCAATTAAAACGGAGTTTTGGTTTTAACAACGAGTAGCTGCCGCATTAAAAGATTTTTTCGAGAGGTAGTGAATATGCCAAAAAGGTAGAGATCTAACTTCGTTTTGTGTAGTAGCAATCGGAGTTTGCGTTTTTCGGTGCGTGGCTTCGGCTGCGCACTTTTTGTTTTGGAGGAAGATAAAATGAAACAAACTCTGTCCGATCTTTGGCACGGAAACATCAATCCGATAAGTGAAAAAAGAGAAGCCGACGACGAAAAGACCAAAAAACTACGCGGCGAGCTTGAAATATGCTATAATATCCTCTGGAGTAAACTCGACAGCGAGGGCAAACAGGTCCTCGATAGGCTCAGAAGTTTCCATAACGAGCTCTCGATTACCGATACCGAAGATTCCTTCATTCAAGGCTTTTCTCTTGCAGTAAAAATGATGACAGAGTCGCTTGCTGAGTGAGGCTGAAGCTGTATTCATTAAATAACATACGTGTGATCAAACTTTCAATTTCAGCCCTCCCGCTTGCGGCAATGCTGTCAACTTAAGAGTTGACAGCATTGCAGTGAAATATTTCGCCGATGGCGAAATATGAAATCTTGCTTTGCAAGGTGAAATCCGCACCTTGTGCGGGTGAAATCTTTCGCTTTCAGCGAAAGGTTAAGGTAGAAATTTGCTGAAGCAAATTTCATTTTTATTGAAATATTCTTAAGTTGACAGCATTGCCCGCTTGCGGGAGGGGGGGGTGGGGAGTCAGCGATATGCGGGACTATACCGCCTAAAGAAAACCGAGGGCGGGATATAATTTAATCAAAAATCCGCTGCGGCGGATTTTTTCCTTTTTGAGAAGCGCCGTCTGCGGACGGCGCGAGATATATCGGCCGATGCCGATACGATATATTGTTTGCTTTGGCAAACAATACGATATACCGCGCGGGGCGCGGTACGATATGTTCCGCGTTGCGGAACGTTTTTATTGACAAAGAATGTCGAATGTGATATAATATGCGTGGCGAAAGCCCGTAGGAGTACCATATCGGTGCGGTTGCTTCCTTCTATTTCGGAGGAAGTGTAGTCTTTTTTGCCTTCCTCCGCGAGGAGGGAGGTGGTAATATGGAAGAATATATTACATGGGACGATCTCATTAAGATCGCTATGCTTATTATTGCCATTATAACCTGTTTTAGAAACAAAAAAAGATAACCGCCCTGCTTTGACCGGAAGAGCGGTTATCTTTTAATCGTTCGAGGGAAGCAACCGTATCGGTGCTCCTACGTTATTATTATACAACAGTTTTTATTTTCTGTCAATACTTTTTTATATTTTCCTCTTTTTTTCTCAAATCCCCAAACAATATTCCACGAAAAACTTGATTTTTTAACAAAAAAAGTGTATAATATAGGATGGAAATAAATTTACTCACAAGGAGATTAAAAATGGCACTTGTAACTACCAAGGAAATGTTCAAGAAGGCTTATGCCGGCGGCTATGCTATCGGCGCTTTCAACATTAACAACATGGAGATCATCCAGGCTATCACCGAGGCGGCTGCTGAGGAAAAGTCCCCCGTTGTTCTCCAGGTTTCCGCAGGCGCGCGTAAGTATGCTAAGCACGCATACCTTATGGGCCTTGCTCGCGCAGCAGTTGAGGACAGCGGCGTTGATTTCGCTCTTCACCTTGACCACGGCGCAGATTTTGAGATCTGTAAGTCCTGCATCGACGGCGGTTTTACCTCCGTTATGATCGACGGTTCTCATTTCGACTACGAAGACAATATCGCTCTGACCAAGAAGGTCGTTGATTACGCTCACGAGCGCGGATGCGTTGTTGAGGGCGAGCTCGGCGTTCTTGCAGGCGTTGAGGATGAAGTTTGCGCTGAGCACTCCTCCTACACCCGTCCCGAAGAGGTTGAGGATTTCGTAACCCGCACCGGTGTTGACTCCCTCGCGATCTCTATCGGTACCTCCCACGGCGCATACAAGTTCACTCCCGCACAGTGCACAAGAAACGAGAAGGGCATCCTTGTTCCTCCTCCTCTTCGCTTCGATATTCTCGAGGAGATCGGCAAGCGCCTTCCCGAGTTCCCCATCGTTCTCCACGGTGCTTCCTCGGTTCCCCAGGAATACGTTGCAGAGATCAACGCTCTCGGCGGTCAGCTCCCCGATGCAGTAGGTATTCCCGAGGAGCAGCTTCGCCGCGCAGCACAGATGGCTGTTTGTAAGATCAACATCGACTCCGACATCCGTCTTGCAATGACCGCAGGTATCCGCCGCGTGCTCACCTCCAACCCCGCAGCATTCGACCCCAGAGATTACCTCAAGGTCGCTCGCGAGGAAGTCAAGAAGATGGTCAAGCACAAGATCGTCAACGTCCTCGGTTCTTCCAATACTCTTTAATTCGTTTGCGGAGCAACGTCTTTTTGGCGTTGCTCTGTTTTTTATTGCGCGCCCAACGGGCGCGCAAGGTGAAGGAGCGAAAAACTCCCCGAGGGGAGTTTTTACTCCTTCCAAACAGCCGACGGGGCGTCGTCTGTTTGAAGCGCAGGGAGAGTTTCGCGCTCTGCGGAGCGCGACTTAAGGAACTTTTTGAAAAAAGTTCCTTAAGAAACCTCAAAAACTTTTATCATTCGCGCGGCTCTGGCGGTTTTCCGAAGGAAAATGGAGGCGGGAGCCGACAAGATAGAGTCGCAGCGTGCCGCAGGCAAGCATAACTTTCTGAAAAAGTTCGATCAAAACTTTCCGATGATGTTAACTTTAATTTAATTGGCAATTTCCGACTTGGCGGAAATTAACCTTCGTTTCGCCGAAGGCGAATCTTAACTTGCGCGCAGCGCAATCTTAACTCGGCGAAGCCGACATTCACTCCTCCTTCGGCGGATAGATAAAACTAAAATGGGCACATCACTATGATCAAATACGGAATCCAGATAGGAAAAGTACACTCCGATCCAACTGAAATGATCGAAGCCATAAAAAATGCGGGATTTGAGGCTGTTATCGTAAATTTCAGCGGTAAGTTCGACAATGATAAGATGATCGACATCATCAGAAACGTCGGGCTTGATATTGAGAATTGCCACGCGCCGCATAAGTATATCAACCAGCTTTGGGTTGACAGCGAATATGGTGACGGAGTATTTGAAATGCTCAAAAACAACATCATCGAGTGCGGAAAGTACGAAATTCCGCGCACGGTATGGCATGTTTCCGCGGGTAACAATTATCCGCCGATCTCGCAGCTTGGTATTGACCGCGTTGCGCGACTTATTGAGGTAGCGGATAAGAATAACGTTGACATTTGCCTGGAAAATCAGAGATTTTTCCATTTTATAGATTACATATACGCAAAACTCGATTGCCCGCGCCTGCGATTCTGCTATGACAGCGGCCACGAGGCTTGCTTCTCGCAGACCAAGCTTGCGCTCCCGAAATACAGGCACAAGCTCGCGGCGCTTCATCTGCACGACAACAATGGCGTTTACAACGAAGACCTCCACCTTCTCCCCGGCAGGGGCACGGGCGTTGACTGGGATTACGTTCGCAAGTATATAGCGGACTACGAGGGGGTTATCACACTCGAGGTCAAAAAGATCCCCGGCGTACCTTATGACGAATTCTTTGCCGATGCATTAGAAGCGGCTAAATTTGTCAAGTCATAACAAAAAATGTATAATCAATTTGATTCAAGGAGAAAAAACATGATCAGATACGGAGTCCACACAGGAAAATACAATTCAGACCCGACGGAGATCTTTACCGCAATAAAAAACGCGGGATTTGATTCCGTCCTTGTCAGCCTCAACGGTACTTTTGACAATGAAAAGCAGGTCGAGATCATCCATTCGCTCGGTCTCAACATCGACAACTGCCACTCTCCCTGGGACAATATCAACCACCTTTGGAAGGATACCGAAAAGGGCGAGGCGGCGTTCAATATGCTCCGCGACAACCTTATCGAGTGCGGCAGACTCGGTATTCCGCGCGCGGTATGGCACGTTTCTGCAGGAAACGGATATCCTCCGATCTCGCAGATCGGAATGGACCGCGTCGCCCGTCTTGTTGAGGTTGCAGATAAGAACAACGTTGACATTTGCCTGGAGAATCAGAGATTCTTCCATTTTATAGATTACATATACGCTCATATTGACAGCCCGCGCCTCAAATTCTGCTATGACAGCGGTCACGAGGCTTGCTTCTCGCTGACAAGGCTCGCACTTGCAAAATACCGCAGCCGTCTTGCGGCGCTTCATCTGCACGATAACTACGGTGTTTATAATCAGGACAGCCATCTGCTTCCGGGTCAGGGCACGGGAGTTGACTGGGATTATGTTCGCAAGTATCTTGAAGATTACGAGGGCGTTATCTCGCTCGAAGTCAAGCGTGATACCACGATCCCCGCAGAAGAATTCTACGCCAAGGCATTTGAAGCTGCAAAATTTGTTAAATCGTAAATATGAAAAAATTCAGATTTTTAATCATTCTCGCCGCACTTCTTATGGCGGCGTCCTGCGGAGAAGAGCAGGGACCCCTTGAAACCTCCGCACCCGAAATTACAGTCGAAGAAACGACCGGGCTCATCCCCGTCGAGTCCGCGACAGTGACCGTCGAGAACCCCGGTTGGGGATTCCCCGCACATTCGGTCGAGGTTGCCGACCCGAATATCCTCTCCGCGGAGCTTGTCAAAGGCTCGTATAACGTAACTCTGACCTCTCATCACGTCGGCGAGACCGAGATCGCAGTCCTTGACTGCTTCGGTCACAAGGCGTCTGTCAAGGCCAAGGTTTCCGAAGACGGAACAGTTTTATATGAAGCCTTTCCTTGCGAAGAAGAATTCATCAGCGCGGCAAAATACGGCATTACGGGCAGCAAATCATCTTCGAATTTGCCTGATCAATCCTCGAAACTGCAGTCGCTGATCGACGGCACCGCAAAAAAGGGCGGAGGAACGATCTTCATCTACCCCGGATTTTACAATATCAAGCTGCTGACGATGCGCGAGGGCGTGACGCTCAAAATGTATTCGGGCTTCACCGACGCAAGCGAGGGCTTTACCGACGAGCTTGCCGAGAAGGTCAAAAAGGGCGAGGTCACGGTGCTTCTCGTCACCAGGATCATCAACGCCGAGTTTAACAAATACGCCAACGACGGCTCGAAGAATTTCACCCTCAGCGGCGGAGTTATCGACAACAATCATTCGAGTCAGTCGACTCTGCTTTTCGGACTTTCCGAGAATATCGTTGTGGAAAATATGATATTCAAGGACATCAAGAACAATCACGTCATTCAGATCACGGGCTGCAACAACGTCACCGTCCGAAACTGCATTTTTGCGGGCTTTGAATGGGGCGGTACTTTCACGCGCGAAACGATACAGATCGAGCAATCGCATCCCGGCTCGCACGGAAGCAATATCGAAACCACTCCCATCCGTTTCTACACGGGTGATATTCACGGATGCAATGACATCGTCATCGATTCCTGCTATTTCGGCCCCTCGGATGAGCTTCCCGGAGCGCATATCGCGATCGGACACCACGGCACAGCGCACGAAGCTGTCTGCGACGGATTCAAGATCACGAACAACGTATTCGACCGTCCCACCTACGCGGCGATCAGATTCGCAAGCATCACAAATGTTGAGATCACGGGCAACACCTTCACCGCAACGAAGGATTCGAACAAATTCTGCGAAGAAGCAAATCCCGCATTCATCATTCTTTATCCGAACAGCAATGACGTAACCCACACAAGTATCGTTGACGGCAGAAAGATCGTAAAGGGATTCGGCTTTGAGCAAGCCGGTACTCACAACGTCAAGATCGCGGACAACGAGTTCACGGTCGAAAAGGGCTCGGATAAGAGGATCATCATGGTCACGGGCACCGGCGTTAATCCGGGCATAGTCTACAAGGAAAATGTTTTCCGTCAGGACACCTATGACGGCAAGTCTTTCGCGGTCACCGGATATTTCAAATCGACCAATTTTATGGGAAACATTGATTTTTCCGAAAATAAGATCACGTATAGCGGTCAGCCCGCGGTCAAGGATTTCATTTTCCGCTTCCAAGGCGTTTACGGACTGAATTTTGCAAACAACGAGCTTGATCTCACCTCCTGCAATTTTGCAAGAGCAGAGGACGGCATCAGCGGACTTTCGAAGAATGCGGTTCACGAATGGCCCAAATCCGATACCTACACGATCCAGGCGCGAGCGTCGAACAAATCCGTTATTCTGACCCACGCGGACGGTACAGAGGCAAAGCTGATGTTCACCTCGACCGAGGCGCACACCCTCGTCGCGGGTGAGGGCGGACGGATCGAGCTCTCGGGCGACAACAGGGGCAACGTCACCGTCATCGTTATTGCTGAGGACGGCTACGTCTTTGACGGTTGGACGACCGAGAGCGGTGCGTTTACCTCGAGCGGAAACGTGAAGATCACGGCAAAAACCACTTTCACAGCGAATTTCAAGAAGAAATAAAACCTCTTTTTCAAGAAAGGAATTACAACAATGCTTATTTCAACACAGACCGGCGTTGCCGTTGGCAGACTTGGATTCGAACAGGGCGTTCTTATGCTCAAGAACGCGGGCTACGATTGCCTCGACCTCTCGCTTTTCGAGATGATCCACGATGACAGCGCATATATTGCGGGCGATTGGAGAAAGACCGTAGAAGAACGCAAGGCTTACTGCGACGCAAACGGGATCGTATTCAATCAGTCGCACGCGCCCTTCTCGTTTGCCTGGGCTGATGAAAATGTCCGCGAAAATATCGCAAAGCCCCGCGTCGAGCAGTCGATCGAGATCAGCGCAATGATGGGCGTCAAGATCGAGGTCGTTCATCCCCTCCATTGGATGCCCTATCTCGGCCACGAAAAAGAGGCTTTCGACCTTAACGTTGAGTATTATAAATCCCTCATCCCGATCGCGCGCCACTATGGCGTGAAGATCGCGCTTGAAAATATGTGGCAGAGAGAAGTCAAGCGTAAGTGCATCTGCACCGACGTTGCCGGTTTTGCAAAGGATCACGCGGCTCTCATCGATGCCATCGACAGCGAATGGGTCGTTGCTTGCCTTGACGTCGGCCATTGCTCGCTCGTCGGCGAGGAGGCAGAGGACACCATCCGCATCCTCGGCCACGACAGACTCAAGTCGGTCCACCTCCACGACAACGACTATCAGGGCGACCGCCACACCCTTCCCGGCCTCGGTCAGATGAACTGGGATAACATTATGAAGGCGTTCGACGACATCAAGTACGATGGAGAGTTCACCTACGAAGCAGACGCATTCCTCAAAGGCTTCAGCACCGATTATCTCCCCAAGGCTGTCGAGTTCATGGTTCAGACCGCGCGTTATTTGGTATCAAAGACAAGTCTTTGATATGTTGCCTTAAATACAAAAATCTCGGATATTTTGAAGGAAAAACTTCTTAATATCCGAGATTCTTGTATTTAGTTGTAAAGTGATAGTATAGACTCTACTATATTTTTCATACTTTCCTTGTCAATTCACTTATATGAGTTCCGACGTACCCGCGAGAAGCGAGGAAAGCGCAGGCGTCGAGCACGCGCGACTCGAAATCGGGGAGGTGGCGGCGGTAGTCGGGGTGGAAATACTGCTCGTGTATCATCAAAGAGACAAATCCCCCGCGCTGCGGGTCATCCGCGATCTTCGGCAGTGCAGCCATGACGTCGTCGTAGGTCTTTTCGTTGAGAACGAGGTCGATCTGAGCGAAAATTATATCGGTTTCCTTGTCGTACCAAAAATCGCGCGAGCCGATGTGCTCGAGCCTTTCGTCCTCAAAATAGTATGAAACGCTCGGTTCGCCCTTTGCGTTGCGTCGGAAATATCCCGTCAGCGAACGCAGGCCGAGATCGTGAAGTGCGCCGACGACCTCTCTGTTTGCCGCGCCCCAATGGACGGTGGTCGAGCTTGTCATCGAGCTCTCGCCCGCGAAACGGACGATCTCGCGGCGGATCTTTTCGTAATCCTCGGTGATCTTTTCTGCGGTTGCGTACTTATAAGGCTTGTCGGGAAACTCGGCATTTGAGTGGAACGCGAGCTTGAGCCAATCCGAATTCGCGCGGAATTCGTCGCGGAATTTGTCCGTCATCATCGAAAGATCAAAATAATCGGGATGCGCGGAAAAATATTTTTCGTTAGGTGTGTATTCGTAAAACAGGTTGAGATGAACCTTCACGCCGAAAAGATCGTGTGCCTTTTTGTAAAGCGCGAGGTAGGGGTTGTCGAAAATTGAGGTATATTTGTCCTTGTTCGCCGTAATATCCTGCAAAAAGAGGATATTATCGTCGGAGGAGAGGCGAAATTTGCGAACGGGATCGGCAAATTTATGCAAAATGATGCTCTGAACCTCGCCGTTTACCCTATTTTCAGCTTCAAGAGTGTATCTATAATCGGAGATCAGTACCTTTGCCGTCCACACGCCGTCCGAAAACTGCGCCTTTTCGCCGCCGATGTAAATATCGGCATCTGCGGGCGCCGAGACGCGCGCCTCGATGATTATGCCGGCGGCGGTGAGGACTCCGTCGTTTTTATTAATGCAGTCGCCGTCCTGCGGGAAGATGAATCTCATTTTTCAAGCGAAGAGTGGTACTCCGCGAGTCTGCCCGCGAGAATCTGCACGTCGGCATCGGTAAGCCAGCCGCTGTTGTAAGCCTGCGAGAGCGACACGATCTTGCCGTCCTTATAGACTGAGATCTTCTTGAGATCACCCATATCGATCTTCTGCCCTCCGAGGACGTAGTATTCTTCTTCTGCGCTCATAGTGGTGCCGCAAACGATCGCGCCGCCGAAAGTGCCGAGGTAGGGGGTGTAAACATTATTCTGGATCAGCTTCATACCGTAGTATATCTTCTCCGCCTGCTCGCGCATATCCTCGGATTTCGACGCGACGTATTCCTCATAAGAGCCGAAATAGTCATCCCTGTATGCCGCGTTGCAAGCCTCGATCTGTTCCTCGGTCAGAGGCTCAAGATCGCGTGAGAATTTGTAATAAGGATCCTCCCCGCAAGAAGCGAGCGCGCCCGCGAGTATGACTAAAATAAAAATAACCGAAATTGATCTGAAAAAAGCCGATTTCATATTTATTTCCTTTCCTATATAGTATAAATAATTATACCACGCCGAGGTGGGGGTTGTCAATAGGAAACCCCGTCGAGATTCTCGGCGGGGAACTTTATCCTATAATTTGAATTGACTGATAGAAATTTCTTCTGCAATATAAAAAATATCCTCATAAGTCAAATAATTCTTTTCGTATGCTTCTTGCAATGAATAAAAGACTCCGTCTTTATAAGCCACGAATACGTATGATTTCGGAATCATAATACGTCGACCTGAAATTTCAATCAAAACCGCGCCTTTTTCGTTGCTCATCTTTTTCATCAATATGTAACAGGAATTATAATTTCCAAAATAGAAAACAGTACCGTGGTTTGAAAATTCATCATTCGATTCGATAAATATTTCTCCGTTACCGATCTGCTTTTGCCAATCGTCATTAATTTTTGCAAGCTCGGTGTCATTGAGGGGAAATTTATCTCGAATTGTTATTTCGGGATTAAAATACCTCAGATAATCATTATTTCGAAGATAAACAGTCTTTACAAATTCAATGTCGGCTATTTTATTGGAATAAGCCTCCTCAATAGTATAAAATATTCCATTCTTATATAACATGATATTGAAAGAACTTCCCAAAACAAACTCATACCCGCCGATGATCTTTTTTGTTTCCGCCGCAAGAGCTGCCGGGCGCAAAACGACAACGAATCCGTCGATCATACCTAAATACCTATCGCTCCAAGCGTATTTATTGATATAATCAAGATCGATCAGCACGTCGCCTTTGTATTCACATCCGAATTTTGCTGTCCAGGCATCATTGATCTCTTTGACCAAGGACGGGGATAGTGCTTCGAGACCCTTTATCGGGGAGAGATAGGTGATAGGTTCAGATGTTTCTTCAGTTATTTCTGCAGAAACAGTTTCCGAAATGTCCAAACTGTCTGTAATTTGCGGTTCTGTATCTTGGGATACGAATTTTGCGCTACTTTTACCGCTGCCGGAAGGAGCTTTGAACTCATATTGAAGTGTGCTGTTTTCCTCCGTCAGCGCGCAGGATGTGAAAACTCCGATGAGAATTATGAAAACAAGGAAAACAGATAGCAATCTTGTATGTGTCGATTTCATATTAGTTTCCTTTCTTATATGAGATAATTTATTATACCATGGCGCGGTGTGGGTTGTCAATAGGAAAGGGGGTGCGTCATTGATAATACTAAAACTGTTTTTTGTTTGGTTTCAGAATGATCTAAAACAAAGCCCTCCCGCTTGCGGCAATGCTGTCAACTTAAGAAAGTTATAAAAAAGCAAGTGCGAACAAAGCGTTCTTGGTGTCCCCTCATCACCCGCTGCGGCGGGAGCTTCTCCCAGGAGAAGCCTGGGGAACAAGGCTACGCCTTGAGTGAAATATTTCTCCTGCGGAGAAATGTGAAATTTTTGCTTCGCAAAAGTTAAATTCGCGCTTCGCACGAGTGAAATCTTTCGCTTTCAGCGAAAGGTTAAGGTAGAAATTTGCTAAAGCAAATTTCAATTTAATAAACAATTCGAAGATTAGAAATACCCAAACGAAGCTCACAGAAACCTCAAGGCTTCTCCTGGGAGAAGCTCCCGCCGCAGCGGGTGATGAGGGGACACCGGGGAACGCTATGTTAG
>JAFQGP010000013.1 GCA_017415485.1 Clostridia bacterium | reverse complement strand
GTAGACAGTTTACTTGGTACTGATGAGATAAAAGAAGCCGAGGAGATAAATGCAATTGTGGCAAAGTGTTACGAGCATGATACTCATTACGAGGGAGATAAACTCATTGAGACCATTGAGGAGGGACTAAAAAAGTTTCCGAACAATTTCAAATTGCTCTCATGGTATGCTTATGCCATCCAGAACAAAAATCCCGAAAAATGTGTTGAGACCTGCAAGTATATCCTTGATAACTGTACCAATCAAGGTATCAGAAATTGGACGCAGTCGAATTTGTGTTATGGCTATTATAAGAGTGGAAACCGTGAGAAGGCAATCGAGTGTGCAAAACAGCTTCCGTGTTATTATGACACAAGGGAAGATTCTCTTCGCCATTTTCTTGACGGAGATGAATTGAAACAGCATATTCAGGATGATATAATCATGAAACTTGCGTATGAGTTTTGGTTTTCTGTCCGAAAGCTGAAAAAGTTTTATTCTCCCGCAGAGCAAATTGAGCTTTTCAAGAAAAGCAATATGATTTATGACGTGATGTATGAAACCGATGATATTCCTTTCAAATTTACGCGAAAAATGCGCAATTATCAGGGAATGGTTGAGGTTTGTCTTGAAAACGGAATGAAGGATGAGGCGTTCGGATATATGCGTGAGGCGGCAGAATGTGCGATCGAGCACGACAAGATGCCGCGCGTGATCGAGTCCGAAGCATTGCTCTTCAACTGTCACACATACGACCGCCATTGGGAAAGCAAAGCTGATTTGAAATTGTGCGAGGAACTTTTGGACGATTTTGAAACTGAAGACGAGTATTATGCAGAAATCAGAGAAACTGTTGAGTATAAAGAAATTATAAATATGCTTAAATCGTAAGTATCTGTCACGCTTCGCGTGACAAAGTTCCATTTATATGTGCTTGACTTTTGTGGTACTGATGCGGTATAATAATGTCGATGAAGATTCAAAGGAGCGCAGCAAATGACATTAGGGCAGAGAATACAGCAGATACGGCTTGAACATGGACTTTCTCAAGAGGAATTTGGCGAAAAACTCGGGACAACGAGGCAAACGGTTTCGCGTTGGGAGCTCGATCAGTCTTATCCTGAAATTGCGAAGATCGTGCTGATGAGCCGGATATTCTCGGTTACGACCGATTCTATCGTCAAGGATGGAATCAGCACGTTTGATGCAGAGGCTGATTATTACACCTGCGGCGTTTACCGTTCGCCGACTATGGAGATCGTGGAGACCGAAAGATTCGCGCTTGTTTATTATTGCAGCGCGGATAGGATGGTTTTGGGGACAAAATTGTACGTAGGTTATGAGAACAAAAAGAAACTTGTTGCTATTTGTGAGCGTGATCAGATTGAGGAAAGGACCGAGTATGCTTATTTGATAAAGGACAGCGACCCGCACGTTGCAATTATAAACAGTGAAAGACTGCAACGTCAGCTTACGACGCCATACGATCCCGTGATTAAAAAATCAATGCGCAGACTTGAAAGCTTTACAGTCGACCACAGTGGAAGTCCGCTTCCGACGGTCAAAGAGGCCGGAATACCGAAATGTCTTACGCTTTGGCGTATGTCGGACAACTATTTTGCAAATGAAGATCAGTTTAATTTTTTCCTTTGCACGGGTAAGACAGAGTACATTTTCTCGATCAAGAGCGAAGATACAAATATATATTGCGGTGCATCCTACAATATTGTTTTCGATCTCGGTTTGTTTAGCGGCGGGCAGTTCTTCAGAATACGAAATTATAAGGATAATAGTGAAAAATGGTGTCGATTCCATTGCGATTTTTCTTATGAATCAAGTGACATAAAAATTCCGACCGAGCAATGTGAACTTGGCAAGTGTCTTATGACGGCCAAAGGGCTTATGTGGTGTATTAAACGTTATACAGATGACGAGATTGTTTTGCAGGGGTGTGGCAACGATGAATATATCTATCGTCGTACCGATAAAAGAACCGAGCAATTTTCCACCATATAAAATGATTAGTCTTAATAGGATTTAATTCTGCTTGTATACACAAGCAAAAACGAGTAGTATCAGCTACTCGTTTTTGCTATTATTAATCCCAACTATTAACCTCTTCGATATATTTTTCAAACCTCGGATCTTTACGAATGGGGTTGAATGCGTTCCATGCAAGGCGGCAGAGGATTAACTCTTTGCTGATAGGCTTTACCGTTGCTCTATCATCCGAAACAATCGGCGAATATTCGGATGTATTATCTATATTGCCGCAGCGCAAAATTTTTGCGGCTGCTACAAATTCGTCGAGCAGTTCAAAAGCGCGCTCGTGATCCTTGTCCCAGACCGCACGCTGTGCCAAACGTATTGATGCATTGCATAAATGATGCAGGATCACGGGATGATCGTCGCCGATTGCGCGGATAATGTCATATTCTGTTTGGTAAATTTTATCTATCATAGGTCGGTTGGTTGCGGGATTGTATGTCCCCGCGATCCGTTCTATATCCCAAAACAGATATGTAAGCGTGTCGATTACGGATTTTCGGTAGAAATCTCTGCTTTTTTCGTATTCTTTTTCTCTGTGAGCGATATTTCCCGCTATGCGGGCGTGAGTATATCTTGCCGAGGGAAGGTATTCGGCTTCTTTTTTGGCAGCTGCAAAATTCTCGGCAGATGCATAAACGTCTGACATTATGCCGTGGGATTCTGTCCAAGTATTAACTTTATCTGATTTACTTCTCAAACGTTCCGAGTAATCCTCTGCGGATGAAACGATTTGATTTTTCTTTTCTTTAGACAAGGTTGATCGTTCCGCGTGCAACCATTCCGTACTTATCGAAAGCAATTTTAATAAGATCTCCGCGTTTGTCGGATTATATTTTAAGAGAATTTGATACTTACTGTATCTTTCCTCATAGCTCATGCAGTCGGTTTCAGCTATAAATGAGTCTGTTTTTGCGGTATTTTCAAGGAGTTCGTCTGTAGAGATCCCGAATAATTCTGCAATCGGGACAAGAAGCGATATGTCCGGCGTGCCGTTGCCGGTCTCCCATTTCGATACAGCCTGAGGAGTTACCATCAAGAAATTGGCAACATCCTCCTGAGTCATGCCCGCGAGCTTGCGGAATTTTTTGAAATTATCGTTGAACATTGTTTTCCTCCGTGAGATTGATCTTACCGCGGTGATTATATTATACCATAATATTATCAAATTTGCAACAAACGCTTTTTTGGGTGCATATCAACGGTTGGTTGTTTTTGGAATTATGTATTAAAAAGTATATCCCGCCAATTCCAATTGACATTACCGCCCATTTGTGATATAATTATCCCCGAAAGGCGGTGACACTATGAACAAATATGATGTGCTCAAGCATTATTTCGGCTATACAAAATTCCGCGAAGGGCAGGAGAGTCTGATAGACGCGATTCTCAATGGCAAAGACGTCCTCGGAATAATGCCCACAGGCGGCGGCAAGAGCCTTTGCTATCAGATCCCCGCGTTGATGTTCAGAGGAATTACTTTTGTTGTGTCGCCTTTGATTTCACTTATGAAGGATCAAGTTATGTCTCTGAAAAGTGCCAATGTGCCTGCCGCTTACATAAACAGCTCCCTTACATATCCTCAACTTTTGAAAGTCTATGATAACCTGCGCGCGGGAATGTATAAGATCGTGTATATCGCGCCTGAACGCCTTGAGGCAGATGGCTTCAGAGATCTTGCAAGTAGTTTGGATATTTCGATGATAGCGGTCGACGAGGCGCATTGCGTTTCGCAATGGGGTAACGATTTCAGACCGAGTTATCTGAAAATATCAAGATTTATATCTTCTTTGCCTAAACGCCCTGTTGTTGCGGCGTTTACTGCGACGGCGACAGAATTGGTACGAGAGGATATTATGAACAAGCTTGATCTGCAGTCGCCATTTCGCATTGTTACCGGATTTGACCGCCCGAATCTAAATTTTGAGGTCCATTCACCAAGAAAAAAGAAGGATATGCTTCTTGAGCTCATCCGTAAACGTCATAATAAAAGCGGGATAGTATACTGCCAGACAAGAAGAAACGTCGAAAAGGTATGCGATTTTCTTAATGAAAACGGATTTGCTGCAACCCGTTATCACGCGGGACTCGATGATTCTGAAAGATATATGAATCAAGAAGATTTTGTATACGACCGCAAGAATATTATGGTTGCCACAAATGCCTTCGGAATGGGAATAGATAAATCAAACGTTTCCTATGTTATCCATTTCAATATGCCGATGAGCCTTGAGGCATACTATCAGGAGGCTGGAAGAGCAGGTCGAGACGGCGCACCCGCAGATTGCATTCTTCTGTATGCGCCAAGCGACATTCAAACGGCAAAGATGCTGCTTGAAAATTCCGATTATCCAGAAGACGCTGACGAAGAATTCATCGAACTTCAAAAAACGCTTGATTACGAAAGACTCGAGCGAATGATCGCATATTGCAAGCACACGGGCTGTCTTCGCGGAAATATCCTTGATTATTTCGGAGAAGAGCACGTTGAAAAATGCGCCAACTGCCTGAACTGCCGAGCAATTTTTGTGGATCGGGACATCACTGTTGAGGCTCAAAAGATTCTTTCCTGCGTCAAAAGAGCACGGGATAGGCTCGGATTCTCGGTTGGTATGGCTTTGATCGTCAGAACACTTCACGGTAGCCGTGACAAGCGAATTGGAGAACTTGGACTTGACAAATTGAGCACTTACGGACTTATGAAGGGCGAAAGCAAGCACTTGACGAATGATATTGTCAATCATCTTTGTGAGCTTGGTTATCTCAGCAAAGACACAGAATACGGCTCGCTGATATTGACCGATAAATCAAACGAAGTACTCTTTGAGGGCGTTGCCGTGACGATGAAATACAAAGAGGAAGATAAGAGTGAACAGTCGGCTAAATCGGTTCAGTCGCAGATCAATTCCGATGAGGGACTATACGAGCATCTGCGAAAGCTTCGCATGGAGATTGCAAACGAGCAAAAGGTTCCTGCTTATATCGTGTTCAACAATTCTACTCTGGCAGATATGGCTGCAAAAAAGCCGCTTGATATGCATGAGTTTCTGTGTGTTTCGGGTGTCGGAGAACAAAAAGCTAAGGCTTATGGAGAACGCTTTATCAAGGCAATCGGAGAATATATTCACTGAACTTAATACTGAAAGACCATCGGTTATCCCGATGGCCTTTTGCTTATTTGAATATCTTTATGTTTACTGAAAGCGAATTGTAGCTCTCTGCATAGAAAAGCTTGTAAAATCCGTTTCTGTTGCGAGCTGTTTTACCAATCTCCAGGATTTTACCGTTTGACGTATATTGGCAAATCCAACCGTCGTACTTGATTTGCAGTACGTTATCAATAAGCGTAATATCGGTTTCTTTTTCACCGTCGTAAGAAAACGCGGGGATCATATGCAGAAGATTACCGTCACCCGTAACGGTAACATTAACGCCTTCTTTACTGATCTTATAGTCTGCTTTCAAACCAAGCGGGTAATCAAGAGCGGCCGAATTACAAGAAACATCGGTCACATTGATCTTCTCATCGATGTCGCAAGTAAATACTGGTTCACCGTCGATCACTTTACCCGGACATAGTGAAGCGCGGATCTTTTCATTGGTACAGATCGAATAATTCGGATTGCCGGGGCAGGGAAGACTCATACATATCGGCGAGGGTGCGCCATAACGGTGAACTCGTCCGAGCCCCGATGAATCATAGTGCGGATCGGCATAGGTATCAAATTCAAGGAAATATCCTCCTGAACGCATAAAGAGCTTGTGAAAATGGTCACTTGTCATAAAGTACGAATCGGAATCTTCATAAGCAGACGCCTCGATGCTGTCATCGCAGATCATGTATGCCGAGAAAATGTGCGAAGCAGTCGTGATCATATATTTATCAAAGTAAGCGTATTTCTCACAGCCGTATTTCGTTTCGGTAGGAAAACGATTCTTGATGTGCCGCGTGGGTTCGCGCTCGAGCCAGTAATCCGTGACTTCCATCGCCCTTGAGATAGCCGCCTTAAACTTTCCGGCAGTTACAAGATCGCCTTGACCGGCATATCTGTTCGCCTCAAATTCGAATATTATCGCAAGCAATCCCTCATTGTGAATGAACTGATTGCTTCTTCCGCCGAAAGCAATTTCGCCCGTAATCGACTGCATTTTCAGCGTCATCAGAGCGGTGTTTTTCAACATCGAATCGATTCGTTCATAGAATCGACCACGGTATCCGAAATGTAAAAGCAAAGTGAAAAGATAGCGCGGAACAAGATCGTAGACGATCGGCTGATGTGCCTCGTGCTTGAGGTTGTCCCTATACATTCCATTTTCATCAAGGCGATGAAGCTGGTTTTCAAGCTGAAGATCAACAAAGGCTTCGGAATCACAACCGGTCAGCTTTTGCCTTGCAAATTCACTCAAAGCAGAGAACAACGCCCAGTTTCCCATCGCATCATTGGGATTTTTGGCAAATTTGTCATAACATTTTTCCGGAACGATCATCGAAAGCTGTTTTGTCCATCTTTCAATATCGGACAGGAATTTGCCTTGCTTTTTGAGTTCAAAAAGGCAAAAAACTATCTCTCGGACAGAAAAATCATTTGCCGCTTTAACCTTTGGGATCTGCTCGCAGCAAAAATCCATCATTTCCACAAAGAGCGGTATGAGATCCTGCCTATACCCATGCGCGACAAGCACGCCTATGTTGACAGTCAGGCGCGGAAAACCGTGCTCTGTAAGTCCTTCGGTCTTAACTCTGTTGAAATATTCGTGAATATGTTCATCAGTGTAAGCGGAAAGGGCTTTTTTCATTAATTCAAGATACTTATCCTTCATCACGCCATTGTTTCGAGCATCTTGAGGCTTACCTCGTAACGACAAGGCTCGCCGTATATATATCGCTCGTACTCCTCAATTATGTATTCAGCCATACGGTGTGTTTCGTTGACAAGGCTTCCCGCGATGTGAGGCGTCAGGAAGCAGTTTGGCAGTGCATAAAACGCGTGTCCCTCGGCGGGCGGCTCGGGATAGGTGACGTCAAGAATAGCCGTAACGTCGGGTCGCTCCTCAAGCACACGAACAAGATCATCCTCGACCACCTGCGCACCTCTTCCGGTGTTAATGAAGGTGGAGTAGGGAAGCATTTTTGAAAAACACTTGAAATCAAGCATACCTTTTGTCTGCTCGTTGTTTGCCATGTGATTGGTAACAACGCGGCAAGTCGAGAAGATTTCTTCGAGAGATGCTTTCTTTATGCCAAGACTCTTTGCACGTTCATCGGAAAGAAACGGATCAAAGGCAAGAACATTGAGCTTGTAGCTTTGGAGTCTTTCAGCCACCTGTGATCCGATCATACCGACTCCGATAATTCCAACATTTTCGCCATAGTTTCCGGGATAAGCCGCTTTCATTATCTTTCCTGCCTCACGGTTGCCCTTTTTCATCTCACGCGAATGAGCAAAAAAGCCCTTGTTGGCAAGAATGATCTGTGCAAGGGTGTATTCAACAACGGGGACGGCATTAGCAGCCCAAGCGCTGAAGACCTTAACCCCGCAAGCCAGGAAAGGACGCGCGAACGATTGCACACTTCCCGCCGCGTAAAATACGCATTTGAGCGAGGGAAAACACTTTTTGATCTCTTCCTCACTCATAGAGGGCATTCCCCAGGTCGAAAAAACATATTCTACTTCGGAGAATTTTTCAGGTTCAGCAATTACTTCCGCAGAAGTATATACCTTTTTCTCAACATCCGGTAGCTTATCAAAGCTCTCGGCGTAGACTTTTTCTACGCTGTTCTTTTTATTGCATAGGAAAATAGATTTCATATCAAAACGCACTCCTTATTTCCTTTAACGCCGCGGTCTCTGCGGCGAGCGATTCGGGCTTCCCGTCGGGCATAAATTCAAGCAACAGCTTCTGCGAGCCGTCAAAGAAGGAAAGATATTTTCGCCAAATATCGATCGCATCGCAGAGCGGATACTTGTTTTTCCCCTCCCAGTTGAATACGTGAATCACCTTGACATATTTTGCGATCTTCTCGGCATATTCAAGATTTTCATCAAGCGTGCGGAACTGATTCGGTTGCCAATACATCCGAAAACACGGCGAATCAACAGCCTGCATCAATTCAATCGCACCATCAAGACAGTTAGTAAATGTTTTGTTGTGGCACTCCATACAGAGAGTAACTCCGCATTCCTCGGCGATCTTTGACGCTTTTTTGGATTCCGCGATTATGTATTCGCGTTCCTCTGTTGTCATATCGGTATAATTCTTATCACCGCACCAAAGTCGGAGAATGTCGGTGCCAAGTTTTTTTGCGGCTTCAATGTATCCGTAAAGCTCGCTTGGGTCATTTATACCGATGCGAAAATAAGTACCATAAGACGAGCATTTTATTCCGTGATCGCATTGCAACTCGATGATCTCGTTTATGCGAGCCGAATCTGTGCAGGGAGCGTGAACGTCGCTGCCCCATTCGATATATTCGAGCCCGCACTCACGACAAAGCTCGGTGATCTGCTTCGGTTCAAGCGAGCGAAAGCTTACGGAAACAAGTCCCAAATCAAACATCATAATCCCTTCCTTTCGCGGTATTCACTCCATACCTTTTCAAAGCAATCTTCCTCTTCGGGCATTTTTCTGACAAATCTGCGCGAGCAGAAGAAATCTACTCCGCGCAGCTCGACGGTTTGAATAACCCTCTTGTGCGACTCCTTTTCGGGCAGGGAGTAGAAGAAAATATCTTCAAGTCCCATCGGAGCATCGCCGTTTTCATCGGTGTAAAGCGCAGATCCGCGCGAAAAAGCATTCTTCTTTGCAAAGTCGATCATTGCAGTCAAAACTGCCGCCTGCACGGTAAGAGTATCCTGCAGCATATAGCAAGCATATATCTCTTCAACACTAGGCAACGACTTGATATTTCTGATAAGCCAAACGGCGCTTTTGATATCAGCGAGATAACGCGACATCTCGCCCGTGTTTCTGATAGCCCCTGCACAAGCACTCATCTTCCTGCGTGCGGTCATAAGTCTGCCGAGAAGATCGATCGGTGAAATTGCATCACTTGAAAGTGAGATTGCGCGGTCGATCTTTTCTTGCGCGATTGCCTCAAATCTATCTTGATCTATACCTCTGTCGCTGTCAGAAATCGCTTCTGCGGCGCGTAGGGCGCCAACCTGACCCGCATTGAGCGCACTTCCTCCGGGGCGAGTGATGCCGTGTGTGCCCGCGACTTCGCCAACTGCATAAAGTCCACACACTCGGCTTTCCCAATTGGAATTGACCGCCACGCCGCCGTTACAATGCTGCGCCGACAGCGCGATCTCAAGGTATTCCTTTGAAATATCCACGCCCTTACTTCTGTAAAGCTCAATGGCGGGTTCATTCATCTTGCGGAGTCGCTCGATCGGTGTTCCAAAACAAGCGTCAGCTTTCTTCAGATAATCATAGGCCTCTGCAGAAAGCTTTTCAAATTCGATATTTTCAAATCCAAACGGATTTTTTGTGAAATCAAGATAGACCCGACGTCCGCGCAGAACGCTTTCGCGGTAAACGAGCAGATCTATTACAGAAGAGCCATCCGCAACCTTTTTAATATCAAAAGGCCATTGGTAACCTTTTAAGAAAAGCATTGACATAGCCTCGTAAGGCTCAAAGAAGAATTCCCAAAGGAATTCACGTTCCTTACCCGAGTCATCAGCCGAAACGAGTCGCGGCAGCACTTGCATATAAGTGCCCGAAACGTTCCAACGCGGCTCTTTTGAGGCAAGACCGTATTGCCACTCGGTCATATTCTGCAAAGCGGCTCCCGCATTCAGCGCAAGAGATGACGTTCCATGGTGGCTGACGGGATAAACGCTGTCGGAATAAATTCCCGCAGGTCCGCCGGTCGCAAGCACAACGTTCGGCGAAGCAAATGCAACGTGATCTCCGCTATCCATATCGAAGCAGAGAAGACCGCATACCTCGCCGTCATCCTTGAGCACTTCAACTGCATAGAGCTTATCAAAGATCGGAATATGCAGTTCTTTAGCCCTCTTTTGCAGAGCTTCAGTCATAAATTTTGATGTGAGAGGCCCCGCACTTGTGGCGCGAGCTTTTGGATCGTGGTCGGTTTTGTAACCAATATATTCGCCGTATTTGTTCGCAGGAAACGGTACACCCGCGGCGCAAAGATCGAGGAAGCAACGCGATGACAGAGCCGCCTCACAAAGGGCATTGTCACCGTCCACGCATCCGCCGCTGAACAGAGTATCTGCCATCTCTCGCACACTGTCAGGAGTGCTACCCGCAAGTGAGAGCTTATAATAAGTTTGCTTGTCGCTTCCCGTATTACGCGAGGTGCCCGAATTGATCCCCTCGGTGACAATGCAAACGCTTTTCTTTCCCATCTTTGCGATATTACAAGCTGTGGCAAATCCCGCCGCACCGCTTCCGATGACAACGGCATCAAACGAATAAGTTTTCATTATAATCTCCTCAAATGGAATCCGCCGTCAACGTCAAGGGATTGTCCCGTGACGTAAGGCAGACCGCCCGAGCAAAGCGCATAAACTGCGTCTGCAATATCCTCCGGCTTTCCCCAACGAGCGATCGGAAGCAGACCGCCATCAATAAGAGTATCGTATTTTTCCTTGACTTTGGCAGTCATATCGGTTGCAATAATGCCCGGACGCACTTCGTTTACGGGTATTCCGTATTCTGCAAGTCTGTCGGCGAAAAGCTTGGTTATCATCGACACCCCCGCCTTCGAGATGCAGTATTCACCACGGCTGACCGAGCTTGTGTAAGCAGAAAGCGATGAAATATTGCAAATATAACCTCGAATGCCGCAGTCTTCTGTATTTTTAATCATCTCACGAGCAACAGCTTGAGTGAGAAAGAGCGTGCCTTTGGTGTTAATATCCATTACTCTGTCGTAGCTTTCCTCGGTCATTTCAAGCAGATCTCGCCTTTCAAGCGGAGCAACACCCGCAACGTTGACAAGAGCATCTATCCGACCGAATTTTTCGATAGCTGAACAAACCAATCTCTTTCTGTCATCACCCGAAGAAAGATCGCCGCTGACATAGTAAAAATTATCGTGATGATTCGACGAATCCGCACTTCTTCCCATACCCGTGACATTCCATCCCGCTGCGAGGAATTTCTGTGCGCACGCCGCACCGATACCGCGCGAGCAACCGCTGATTATTACGTGTTTCATTTTCTTTCTCCCTTGAACTTACGGTAAATGTCATTATAAAGCGAGTCACGGACAACGCATCCCGGAGTACCGCCCGCGCGCATCATTTCGGAGCACTTAGAGCAGCAAATACAGATCTTTTCCTTCTTCATCTTTCCGGTTTCAAGTATATCCTTGGCATAATCGGGATAAGCAAGAATCGTTCTTCCGAAACCGCAAAAATCAAATCCGCCGTCCTTGATGAATCCCGCACATACTTCGGGCGCAACAACGCCGAGATAGGAGAGGGCAGAAGAGATGATCTTGAGTTCGGGCACTTCTTTTTTAAGCGCCGCGATGCCGTGCAGCATTCTTGCAACTCCCTCAAGCGGATGCTCTCCGGGATCGTAAGCTCCAAGCGCAAACGGACGGTTTACGTGAGGATTGAAATATGGATTTCCCATTGTTATGTTAAGAAACTCAACACCCATCTCGCGAAGCTGACGGAGAAGCCAAACGGGTTCACTCGGATCAAATTCTACGCCGCCATCCTTTGAAACACCAAAACCGTAAGGATAGGGGAATCCGTCATAAACATTAAGGCGCGAGCTGACAATGAAATCCTTGCCCGTCGCCTGCATAGCTCCCGCAATGCACTCACGAAGGAGTCTTGTTCTGTTTTCAAGACTTCCGCCGTATTTTCCATCGCGTTCGTAAGCAGAAAGAAGTTCGGAATTGATGTATCTGTGACAGCATTTAATGTCCACTCCGTCAAATCCCGCTTCTTCCGCAAGCTTTGATGATTCGATAAGAGCCTCGCCGATCCGGTCTATTTCGGAGTTCGAAAGAATTCGGCTCTTATCAATGGGCTTGTCACCCTCAAAGATCGGATTGTTGTAAGCGATCAAGGGCTCGGGGAACCCGTGGGGCTTGCTGTATCTTCCCGAATGAGTTGCCTGCATAATGATCAGCGGCGCGTAGCCGTTGGCTTTGAGGGCATCCTCTCGAATGTCGTTTACGATCTTTTTGTAGCTGTCGAGATTATCTTTTCTGATCCATAGCTGACGGGGATTTGCGCGACCGTCCTCGCGGCACGCGGTTGCCTCAAACCAGATTATACCCGAACCGCCCTCTGCGAGTCTTTTGTATCTTCTGAATGTAAGCTCCGCGGGTGTGCCGTCGGCGTTTCCGTCACAGCCCTCCATCGCTTGGCAGGCAAGGCGGTTCGGCACGGTCTTTGAACCGATCTTGACCGATTCTTTCAAGATCGACGTGTCCTCGGAATAAGGCAATTTGGTATTAAGTTCTATGTTTTGTTCGTTGAAATCATTTGTTGATGTATATACTTTTTTATTCATTTTGTTATCCTTTTGTTATTGTGGATGGTTTACTGCAGATTATCGTATGTTTTAAGTAAATCGTCTAACGAGTTTTGGTGTTAGTTCCTTTCTGCTTTTTAGGTCTTGCTGACCTTAATATTATTATAACGGAATTGAATATGAATGGTTATGATTATTCTGCAAATTGATATGTAAATGTTGCAAAATAGCCGAAATTGTGGTATAATTATTATGTAAATCACGCACAGGAGAAAGAAAATGAAAGTTTTAAGCGCAAAATACTCCGATGACATTAAAGGATATCTCAGCCATTATCACGACGCCCACGAGCTTCTTTACGTAATATCGGGAAAGATATCGGTCAATATCTGCGGCGAAGAAAGGGAAGCAGGGGCAGGTTCATTGCTTGTTTTCAGCCGTTTTGAAGAACACTCCGTGCGTGTGCTTACTCCCGAGTATCGCAGATATACTCTTCTCATCTCGCCCGTTCTTGCCCGAGCAGATGACGATTATTTGCTTTCCTCGGTGCTCATCAACCGTACAGGCAGATTTGATCACATTATCACTTTCGACAGAGAACAGAACTACATTGAATCACTGATGAAAGAGATGGCTGAAGAATTTGCCAAGCAAGAGCCTATGTGCGGAAAGATGTTGGATTCAATGCTTACCCGCTTGTTAGTCTTGCTTTATCGCAAAAGACCCGAGCTCTTTCTCACAGATGAAAACCGCAACACAGAGATAGTCCGCGAGCTGCAAGCAAAATTTGAAAAGGACTATTTCGAGCATTTTTCACTTTCCGAAATGGCACTCAGATATCATATCAGCGAGTCGCATCTTTCCCATATCTTCAAAAGCGTTACGGGCTACGCACCGATCGAGTACTTGATGAGCTGTCGGCTTTCCGCCGCAAAGAATCTGCTTTCTTCAAGTGACAAGAGCATCAAGGAGATCATTGACCTCTGCGGCTTTTCGGATGAGAGCAATTTCAGCAGGACTTTCAAAAAAAAGGTTGGTATGACACCAACCGAATTTCGGAAAATCACTTGACAAACACCCGGTTTGGTGGTATCATTTTCTTGTAAAGGAGTTATGCTATGGAAAAATTGATTCAATACAGCACAAAGGCGTCATTGTATGACGGTGCTTTTGACAGCGTAGTCGGCTGGTCGGCTGCCGGAATGGGATATATCCTTGTAACAGAAGATAAAAAACTAATCGTGATAGATGGCGGTTTCGGCGACGATGCAAAAAATATCATTTCGTTGCTGAAAGAAAATTCTGACGACGCGGTGCCCGAAGTTGATCTGTGGATAATAACGCATCCACACACCGACCATTACGGCGCTATCCGAGAAATCGCAAATAACGAAAGCTATCGTTCTCAGATAAAGGTAAATAAGATCATATATTGGTTTCCGATGGAATTTTGCGGTAAGGACGGAAAGCCCGGGATGCTCGCCAAAGCAAATGAGCATCTTGAGGGCATAGTATCTGCTTTTGAAGCAGAGAATCACCGCCCAACACTTGATGAAAGAATCTCCGTCGATTCTCTCGAACTGCATTTCGTCTATGTTCCCGATGACTGCACCATCCTCAACACGGGCGGAGGAAATGCCAATATGTGTTCCTTGATCTTTACCGTTAAAGGCAAAAATCGAAAAGTAATGTTTACGGGCGACGCTTACGGAAGAAGTATGCAGGTTACTGCTTGGAGATATAAGAAGAATCTTACCTGCGATATTCTTCAAATGCCTCACCACGGTCTTTGCGATGCTTATAATGCCGACTTTTACCGCGAGGTAAATGCCAAAACTTTGCTCATCCCCATATCTGTGGCAGGCGACAGAACAATGCACTCGGATATGTATGCGGGCAGAGAGGGCAGAGAATGTAATCTGATGACAGAATCAAACGCCGAAACGATCTACAAAGCGTTTGAGGGCACGATAGAAATAACTTTGTAAGGAGATAAAACAATGGATAAGATCAGACTTGGTGTTTTCGGCCTCGGCCGCGGAAGATCGCTCTTTTCAAGCATGCTTGCAGCAGGGGCGGAAATTGTCGCTGTTTGCGAAAAGGACGAAAGAAGGATCGAGGAAGCAAAGAAAATTGCTCCCGGCATTGCAGTTTATAATAATTTCGATGAATTCATCGAGCATCCCATGGATGCCGTAATGCTCTGCAATTATTTCAACGAGCACGCAGAATATGCAGTTCGCTGCCTTGAGAAAAATCTCCACGTCCTCAGCGAGACCATGAGTAATACCACAATGGCTGACGGCGTCAAGCTCGTCCGCGCGGCAGAGAAGAGCAATGCCTTCTATATGCTTGCGGAAAATTATCCCTTTATGGTCTTCAATCAGGAATTGAGACGAGTATACAGAGAGGGCACTCTCGGTCACGTTCTGTTTGCGGAGGGCGAATACAATCACCCGATGAACCCCAACAATATGGCTGAAGTTATCAAGCTACGCCCTTACCCCGAGCATTGGCGCAATAATCTCCCGAGAACATATTACATTACGCACTCTCTCGCGCCGCTTATGTATATCACGGGTCAGCGCCCCGTGAGAGTGAGCGCAATGCCTGTGTATGGCTATGAAGAAGACATAACCGGAACCCTTAACGTTCGCGATCGCGCGGCTATTATAACGACCCTCAATGACGATAAATCTGTATTCCGTGTGACAGGATGTGCGAATTTTGGCTGCCACGAGAATTCCTATCGAGTCTGCGGTGAACTCGGACAGGCTGAAAACGTCCGCGGCAGCGGCGGTAAGGTCATGGTCAACTATAACAAGTGGAACGTCCCCGAGGGAATGGAGGAACACAATTTCTATAAGCCCGAATTCCCCGAGGAGGATAAGCCACTGCTTGAAAAAGCAGGTCACGGCGGCAGTGATTTCTACGTCTTCCGTGAATTCATTTCTTGCATCAGAGAGAATCGCCGCCCCGAATTCGACGAGCATTTTGCGACAACAATGGCGTCGGTTGCCATCCTCGCGCACAGAAGCATCCTTGACGGAAACCGTGCGTTCGATGTTCCCGATTTCCGCAATGAAGAGGATCGTGCAAAGTACGAGAACGATGAATTGACCCCATTCTATGGCAAGAACGGCGAAGCCCCGACCATTCCCGCGTGCTCGGATGTCAATTACGTTCCTTCAAAAGCAAAGCTCGAGGCATACGAAAATGCTCGAAATGCACAACAATGAGAGGTATATATAATGAAAAATCACGCTCTCCCCATTTCAACCACGTTCCCGCCCGCAGGGATATTCACACCGCCCGAGGGACTCAGATTCCTTCACGATCACGGATTTGATTCAATGGACTTCAATTTTGTCGCTGCTCTTGATCGCTACGGCAGAAATTGGCAGGATATGATCGAAGAAGTCAAAAGAGATGCCGATGAAACAGGTATGCTGATAGTTTCGGGACATCTTCCTTTCAGAGGAAAGACCCCCGAGGTACTTGACGAAAAGATTAAAGCTTGCATCGAAATGGGCGCCGCACTCGGTATCAAGCGCGCAGTATTGCATCCCGTAGGTGATGGTAAAATGCCTGCAGGTGAAGAGAATCACAACTATTGGTATGCCAAGAATATTGAATTCTATAATCAGTATATCCCCCTCGCCGATAGAGCAGGCTTCAAGCTCGTGACCGAGAATATGCGCGACGCGCATCAAGCGGAAGGATGCCATCGCTACGGATCGACTGCCGACGAGCTTATCGAGATAGCAGACCCGCTCGGACTCGAGATCTGCTGGGACTTCGGCCACGCGCACGAAGCAAAGCTCGATCACTATACCGAACTTCTCAAGATCGGCAAACGCCTTACTATGACACATCTCAATGATAACTGGCAAGGTCCGGATGACGAGCATCTCCCGCCTTTCTACGGTACAGGCGATTGGGATGCCGCATGCCGCGCTCTTCGTGAGATAGGGTATTTCCATCCTCTCAATTTTGAGCTGAAATTCAAGAAGCTGCCCGAACGTATCCTTCCGTATGCCGTTGAGCTCACCCGAGGCATCGGAGAGTTGCTGCTTGATATGATATTTGAAAAGAATTAATAACACAGGTCCCCGCGCAAACGCGCGGGGATCGGCATATATCTCTGCAATAAAATAGCAATATTTGTCTGCATTTGGCACAAACTTGACTTGACTATTCTTCGAAAAAATGATACTATTATTATAGTAATCTGATTTCGGAGGTATAGAATGAAATATCAAAACTTATTCCGTTTGGTATGCTTGATTTTGACCGTGGTTTTGCTTCTCCCGGCGGCGATCGCATGTGCTGAAACCGATCCAACAAACGAAACGACCGCTCCTGCAGATACAAAGACTCCCGAAGCCGTTGTAACAGAGGCAGAAACAACAAGCATTTATGATGAAGAAGGCTATCTGAAAGACAGCCTTTCTCCTGAATTGAAATTCGGCAACAATGAGGTCGTTGTGCTTCACTGGAACGACGCCGACTATGAGGAATTTTTTGCCGAAGGTTCAAACGGTGAGATCGTCAACGACGCGCTTTATGAGCGTAACTGTGCAATTGAGGAAAGACTTGATATTCAGCTTAAGTTTGTTGGCACCGCAGGTGACACAAATAATGAGTCAGCTTTCGCAAGTTTTCTCGGAAACAGCATCAGCACAGGCGAAAAGGCGTATGACATCGTCAGCGCATACAGCTATACCGCAGGTCTTTGTGCCGTCGAGGGTCTGCTTGCTGATATGTCAAAAGCTGCTCATCTTGATTTTGAAAAGCCCTGGTGGCCCTCTAATCTCGTTGAACAGTCAACAATTAATGACAAGATCTATTTCCTTTCCGGTGACATCTCCGCAAACGTCATTTATGCAATGTACGTAACCTTCTTCAACAAGGAAATGTTGAAAGAATTCCAGCTTGAAGATCCTTTCAAGCTTGTTCAGGACGGCAAATGGACTCTTGATAAGCAGTTTGAGCTTTGCAAGGGCATTTATTCCGATTTGAACTCCAACGGAACAAAAGATCCCGGTGACCGCGCAGGTCTTTATGTCTACACTTTGCATCTCGATGCATATCTTTGGGGAAGCGATGTTTTCATCGTTGACAGCACAGATGGTAAGTTTGAGCTTTCCGAGGATTTCCTTGGCGAAAAGACGTATTCTCTTCAGCAGAAGCTCAAGGGCTTCCTCGAGTCGACTGATGACGGAATCCATCATACGATCAAAGACGGTCAGCACAAGTTCTTCGGAGAAAAGCTTGCTCTCTTTATGCCCGAGCGTTGCCACCGAGCTATTGAATTCTCGGAGACCGATGTTGATTTCGGTGTTCTTCCCGTGCCGAAGTATGACGAATCTCAGCAGGATTACATAACCATCATGGGCAATACGTTCTCCCTCTACGGTATGCCCTCCGACGTTGTAGATCCCGACCTCTCGGGCGCGGTTCTTGAATGTATGGCATCCGAATCCTACCGAACTGTAATTCCCGCTCTTTACGAGCGTTCCTTCCAGTACAGATACTCCAAGGAGGAAGTATCTGCACAGATGTTCGATATTGCAAAATCCGGCGTAGTTTTCGATATGGCTCGAATCTTCTCCAACTCCCTCGGTGCGTATAAGGCATGGCAGGGCGCCATCCGATATCCTAATGCTTGGACTACCACAGTTCAGATGGAGCTCAGAATGTGGAGCAATCAAATCACAAAGATCCTTGAATCTTTCAATTAATAACAATATTTTTTGCCCGGAGCCGATAATGTTCGGCTCCGGCAAAAACATTGGAAAGGATAATAATGAAAATACACGCAAATTTTGAATGCGGAAATATCCAATTTATAAATCAAGACGGAAATGAGATCTTCCTCACCAATGAAATGCGCGGTACTATCCGTGATTCTGCATACTATTGGGCTTTCTGTGTCGAAGGTGCAGCCGGAAAAACTCTGAATTTCCATCTCGATCGCGAATGGGTCGGTCCCTATGGCGCTGCGGTTTCACACGACCTTATCAACTGGCATTGGTCCGAAAGCTCTCTTGACGGCGCTTCTTTCAGCTACACATTCGCGCCCGACGAGGATCGCGTATATTTCGCGCATGATCTGCTTTACACACCTTCCAGACTTTGTTCTTTGCTGAATGAACTTAAGATCACGCCTTTTACCGTTTGCAGAACTTTGCGAGGAAGGGATGTACCCGCTTTTAAGATAGGTAACGGAAGCAAGAACATTATCCTATCTTCCCGCCATCACGCTTGCGAATCCCCCGGGAGCTATGTGCTTGAAGGAATGATCCGCGAATATATCAAAAATCCTATCCCCGACACCAATCTCTTTGTTCTTCCAATCGTAGATTTTGACGGCGTCACCGAAGGTGAGCAAGGTAAGGATCGCGATCCTCACGATCACAACCGTGACTATATCGAGGGTAATATCTATCCCGAGGTAGGCGCAATTATTGACTACGCAAGCGATAAAGAGATCACCTACGCAGTCGATTTCCACTCGCCCTCGCATCGAGTTGGCAGAAGCAACCGTATCTTCGTAGTCCGCAAATTTCCCGAGTTGCAGGAACGCTTCGACACCTTCGGCAAATTGCTCGAAAAACGCTGTGGCGGCGAAGCGATGACCTATGATATGAAATATGACGTTTATCCCAACGTCAGTTGGAATAAGGACACCACTCCCACTTTCAGCACCTATTTCAATAAACGCCCCGATTGCAAGCTTGCGCTCACGCTTGAAGTCACACATTACGGAACAGATGACAACAAGGTGACGGCCGAGCGGCTCGTAAACACCGGCAGAGCCTTTTGCCGTGCGCTTGACGATTATTCCAAAATGTAAAAATAAGTGCCTGACCGATTCGGTCAGGCACTTATTCTATATATTGAATCAGCAAATACCCTGCCAGAGCATTGCGTTTGCAACCTTGGTAAAGCCTGCGATATTCGCACCTAGAACAAGGTCGCCGGGCTTGCCGTACTGTTCTGCGGTCTCGGAAGCTGCCTTGTAGATGTTGACCATAATGCCGTGAAGCTTTTCGTCAACTTCATCAAAGCTCCAGGAGAGACGGAGCGAGTTCTGCGACATCTCAAGTCCGCTGGTAGCAACGCCGCCTGCGTTCGAAGCCTTGCCGGGAGCATAGAGAAGTCCTGCTGCCTTGATAGCCTCGATAGCGTCGGGAGTTGTGGGCATATTCGCACCTTCAGCGATCAGCATACAGCCGTTCTTGATAAGCTCCTTGGCATCCTCAAGATTGAGCTCGTTTTCTGTAGCGCAGGGAAGAGCAATGTCGCATTTGATGGTCCAGATACCGTGAGGACCTTCTGCATATTTAGCGTCCTTGTGTACGTCAACGTACTCGGAAAGATTTCCGCGCTTCTTGAGCTTGATCTCCTTAACAAGGTCGAGATCAATACCGTTTGCATCATAGATGAAGCCCTTGCGGTCGCACATAGCAACGACCTTCGCGCCGAGAGCGGTCGCCTTTTCGTTTGCGAAGATAGCCACGTTGCCCGAGCCGGAAATTACAACTGTCTTGCCCTCGAAGGAAGTGCCTTTGGAAGCAAGCATTTCGTTAACAAAGTAGCAAAGGCCATATCCGGTAGCTTCGGTTCTTGCAAGAGAACCGCCGGAATATACTGCCTTTCCGGTAAGAACGCCGGTCCATTCGTTTGTCAGCTTCTTGTACTGACCGAACATATAGCCGATCTCACGCGCTCCGGTACCCTTGTCACCTGCAGGAACGTCGGTGTCGGGACCGATGTGACGGAAAAGCTCGTTCATAAAGGACTGGCAGAAGCGCATAACTTCGCCGTCGGATTTGCCCTTGGGGTCAAAGTCGGAGCCGCCCTTACCGCCGCCCATAGGGAGGGAAGTAAGCGAGTTCTTAAAGATCTGCTCGAAACCGAGGAACTTGATTACGGATGCGTTAACGCTGGGGTCAAGTCTGATACCGCCCTTGTAGGGGCCGATAGCGGAGTTGTACTGGCAACGGAAACCGCGGTTGACGCGAACCTTTCCATTGTCATCGACCCACGGAACGCGGAACATAACCATTCTTTCGGGCTCAACAATGCGGCGAACGATCTCAGCGTCGACATATTCGGGATGAGCGTCAAGCGCGGGAGCGAGGGTGGAAAGAACCTCTTTTACTGCCTGATGGAAAACGGCTTCGCCGGGATTTCTCTGCTCAACTTCAGCCATTACACTTGCAAGATATTCATTAGTCTGTGTCATAACTATCTCCTTTTTATGATGGATTTTTGAATTAATATAAAAATTATAGCACGAAGGAGAAAGTTTGTCAACAGAAAATTGCAAAAAATATATCCTAAACTATATATTTTTTATCATCGCACAACAATGACGGGCTCATCGCAGTTCTCAGTACATTGAATGAAAATTTTGGAGCCTTTTTTGATCTCACCCGCAAGGATCTTCTCGGATATCGGACGATCGCAAAGCTTGGCAATGCGCCTGCGGATATGCCTTGCCCCGCCTGATGATTTATCGCTTTGACAGATACTTTTTACTGCTTCATCTGTATACTCAAAATCAATTCCCTTATCAGCCAGACGCTTTGCAAGAGCATCAAGTTGCCGCTTGCAGATCAGCGCAATACTTTCTTCGGACAAAGAAGGGAAGACGATGCACTCGTCTATCCTGTCAATGAATTCGGGACGGAACGCCTCGCGCAGAGCACGCATAACTCGCTCCTCACTTGACTTGTTCTCACTTCTTTCGCTCGCAGAAAAACCCAAAGTTGATGAGCGTGTATATTGCGAACCGAGATTGGAAGTCATTATGATGATCGTATTTTTGAAATCAACGCGTCTCCCCTGCGAATCCGTCAATACACCATCCTCAAGAATCTGCAAAAGGATGTTGAAAATATCGGGATGCGCTTTCTCAATTTCGTCGAAAAGAATAAGCGAATAAGGTCTGCGCCGTACCTGCTCACTCAGTTGCCCACCCTCGCCGTATCCGACATAGCCTGGAGGAGAACCGATCAACCGCGATACGCTGTGCTTTTCCATATATTCCGACATATCGAATCTGATAAGGAATTTTTGCGAACCGAACATCGTTCGCGCGAGCGCTCGGCAAAGCTCGGTCTTTCCGACTCCGCTTTGACCAAGGAATATGAATGACCCGATCGGCCCGCTTTCTCTGTCAAGCCCCGTCCGACCGCGGATGATTGCGGAAGCCACCGCCTCACAAGCCTTCTCCTGCCCGATAACCTGTTCGCAGAGTTTGTCATAAAGCCCTGCAAGCTTTTCACTCTCACTTGCCGTAAGCTCGGAAATGGGAATCCCCGTCCATTCAGTCAGCGTGCGAGCGATATCCTCGGCTGCAAGCTCGTTTTTCTCGCCGACTGCGCTTGTTTCTCCGAAAGACTTCTCAAGTGCAGCGCATCTTTCACGGAGAACTTTTTCTTCATCGCGAAGAGATGCCGCCCTCTCAAATTGCTGATTCCCGATGGCCTCCTCCTTGTCGTGAATTACACGGTTGAGTTCTGATTCAAGTTCACGAATATCTTCGGGAATAGCGTGCGATGAGATCCGTTTGCCGCTCGCGGCTTCGTCGATCAGATCGATAGCCTTGTCGGGCAAAAAGCGATCGTTGATATACCTTGCAGAAAGCCTGACAGCTGCTTCGATCGCCGAATCGGTTATGCGTATCCCGTGATGCGCCTCATATTTGTCGCGAAGCCCGCGGAGTATCGAAATTGTGTCCTCTTCGCTCGGCTCACCGACATTTATAGGCTGAAATCTACG
Source organism: Clostridia bacterium (assembly GCA_017415485.1). Lineage (GTDB taxonomy): Bacteria > Bacillota > Clostridia > Oscillospirales > CAG-272 > CAG-390. The sequence continues at coordinate 5,122 of JAFQGP010000013.1, read as the reverse complement.
CTCAAGTGCCGCATCCTTTTCAATGTGTTTTCTGTATTCCGCAAGCGTTGTCGCTCCGATCAACTGTATCTCGCCTCTCGCAAGCGCGGGTTTGAGAATGTTCGCCGCGTCGACCGCGCCTTCAGCCGCCCCCGCGCCGACAATGGTGTGGATCTCATCGATGAAGAGAATAACTTCGTCGCTCTGCCGCACTTCTTCCATCACAGCCTTCATTCGCTCCTCAAACTCGCCGCGATATTTCGCCCCTGCGATCATAGCGGGAATATCAAGAGTTACGATCCGCTTGCCCGAAAGCAGATCCGGAATGTTCCCGTCCGCAATCCTCTGCGCCAAACCCTCCACAACAGCAGTCTTGCCGACTCCCGGTTCACCGACAAGACAAGGATTGTTCTTCGTTCTTCTGCAAAGGATCTGTATAACTCGCTCGCTCTCACTGCTTCTTCCAATGACAGGATCGATCCTTCCTTCCTCTGCAGAAGATGTAAGATCTCTGCCGTATTTTGCAAGCGTAGGCATCTTCCGCAAGATGCTGCCCATATCAGCATCATCATTCTTCCGCAACGCAGGCGAGATCTCCGCCAGCCCTTCAAGAAATGACGATATATCCTGCCTGATCTCCGACGTTCTGATACCAAGCGATTCAAGCATCTTGACAGCCACACAGTCGCGCTCTTCAAGTATTGCAAGAAGCATATGCTCGGTTCCGATATAGCTCTGACCATATTTCTGCGAAATGAGTGCAGAGTTTTCAATGATCTTCTTCGTCTTCGGTGTCATATCCGCGGGCATAAGTGATGTGGGAACCGATGTCCCCGCGATCCGACATATCACCTCGCGCAAGCGGTCGGCGTCTATTCCGCGTTCAAATAGGAACCTTGATGCAGAGGAATCGCCAACCGATAAAAGCCCAAGCAGAAGATGCTCCGACCCAATATATGTGTGCCCAAGATCACGCGCAAATCCGAGCGCGCCCGTCAGGGTACTTTGTGCCATTTGAGTGAATTTGCTTTTCATATCCTTTTACCGCCGTTCTTTTTTTATTATATTTTAATCGTAACGGCGCGTTTTTATTCGCTACTGATAGAGATGCGCTGATTCATAGAGCCGCACAAGTGCATTCCACGTCAGCTTATCAACCTCACCCGTCACGGGCAAAAGATACCGCACCTGCACCTCGCTCACCGCATCACGAGTAGCATCATCATAGATCCCCATGACCTCGATCGGCGTTATCGGGAAAACCACCGATATTTCCTCAAGTATATGCTGAACAGCCGATACTGCGAATCCTTCGTTGCCGATCTTCAATGCATAATCCTTTGGTTCAGAAGGAAAAGGAGAAAAACCTGCGGGCGGCGCTTCTTCTTCAAGCGAAATGAGATAATCCTCATAAAGAGCCTCCCAAGTCTCGCGGTCAGCCACTCCAGTCACGGGCAAACCACGCTTTGCCTGATAAGCACGCAAGGCATCGGTCGTTGTGCTCCCTTTGTTTCCGTCAATCGGAATAAAAGGAATTTCTGAATCAAAATAAGAAAGCTGACGCAGATATTTTTGCAGATTATTGCGTGCATCAGCCTCTGTTCTGCTATTTGTTGCCATCGTTCACCTCATTCAATCGGGAATCCCGGATATTGACCTTCGCGCACACTGTCCGCACCCGTGACGTCGTCGAAAATATCAACTATCTCATCCCAAGTAACCGCATCAACGACCCCGCTCTGCGCACTTGTGCCGAAATATTGCTGAAAAGCGATCACCGCCGCCTCAGTCTGATTGCCGAAATAACCCGTAACGCTCACAGAAGGAATCTCGGGATAATCTTCCGAAATTCTGTTCAGGTATCTCTGCAAAAGCATCACGTCCTCCCCCTCGCTGCCGATACGAAGCGAATTGCCGGGGAAGGGCACGCCCGAAGCCTCGGTATATTCAAGCGGGATAGTCGAAACGATTCCGAGATAAGCATTATAAAGCGCATTCCAAGTCAGCTCCCCAACGATCCCGTCGGGAGAAAGCCCAAAGACGTACTGAATCTGCCGAACAGCGTTTTCGGTCTCGGGACCGTATATTCCGTCGCGCTCAACCGAGGGTATCGCGGGATAAAAGTCAGAAACGTAATTAATGTAGTATTGCAGGTTTTCAACCGCATTTCCGCTCGACCCGGGAGAGAGGACACCGGGATACTGCTGCGTGACCTCCTGCAAAGCGATGCCCTCCGAATCAAGCTCATTCAAGCGCTTGACGGCGTTATAAAAAAAGAGTATCGCATACCAAGTCGCCTTGCCGACAACACCGTCAGGCTGAAGACCGACGATCTCCTGAAATGCACGTACAGCCGCCGTCGTGTCGTCCGCGAAAATGCCGTCTGCGCGGATTATCTTCGGTATGGCGGGATAGTTGCGCGAGATACGATTGAGACGGATCTGGACCGTTCTGACGTCATTGTTGGTGATTCCCTCGCGCAAAGGAATGTCGGGCGCGGAAGGTCCCGAATTCGCTATCGGCACGTTCGATCTGATCCCAATGTCATCACCATAATAGTATTGCAATATTTCAAATGGAGTCAGTCCCTGTTCCGCAAGAGGAACCGTCCCCCATTGCTCAAGCCCGTCGCACCGAAGCTCCTCACCGTCGCAGTATTGCGTAAAATACGGTTCAACGTTCCCACCCCTCGTCACGTAACTGTCAAAAAGCTCGCTTGCAAGCTCACGTATGTTCTGAAAGATCTCCCGTCCCTCAACAAACGATTGATCGATCGAGGTCGAGTTGGTAATATCAAAATCATATCCCCTTGATCGGTAAAATTCGGTATAAATCCGATTAAGAGCAAACGAAACCTGCGCATAAATGTTCGCCCGCAACGCGTTCTCGGGCCAAGTCGGATAAATTTCGCTTGAAGCCACATTTGAAACATAATCAAGGAAGGGAACAGTGACATTCCGCGCCGGCTCTGTCGGTCTGCCGAGATGGACCGTGATGTATTCGGGGATCACGGGAAGTGCCGCGGGGTTATTCATCGCTCTCACCCCTCAACCGCTCGCCCGTCCGAGCGTCGAAAAGAAGCACTTCCTCGCTTCTGCCGCTACCGTCCTCGGGCAGAGGGATCAGATACGCTGTCTGAACGGAAGTGATCGTGTCAAAGATCGGTATGTTTGTGTAAAGATTGGTGAAATAGCCGTCAAGCGAAATATCCGCGCTGTAGCTCGCATAAGGCTTTCCTCCGTTTGGCGACTCGCTGTTGATGCGCGGCGGAGCGGGCAGAGTGATGCGCGGCGTGTTGCCGCTCCGGTCGGTTATAAACGAAGCAATGGCATCCCCATCGGTAGCATCACCGCCGCGAAGCGTAACAAGTGCGCCCTCAAGCGGGATCGCCCCCTCGCCCGCACGCACCGAAACGACAAGATACCCGCGCCCCGGCATAGCCTCGGTTACAGATCTGTTATTCTCCATAAAAAGACCTCCTAATATTCTTTCACTCTAAATCTTATGCCGCAAATCAAAAAATGCCCCTCGGCGCACGCGCCGAGGGGCAAGTGAGTTAATTTTGAGTTGCTTGTTCGAATTGTTTGATGTAATAATCGAGTTTACTTTCAATATATTTTTCGTTTCTGTTTTTAAGGATAACTAATTCATCGTCTGTGATTATCTTTTTGTCATACGCTTCTTGAAGTGATATTATATCTCCATTATCATAGACAAAGATTCTTGTATCAAATCCAAAATCTACTTCGCCGACAATTAATTTGAGTTGCTGAAAAGAGTATGAAGCTATTACAACAGATTCTTCAAAAGTTCCCAAATAACCGTAATAGTAAAAATATGAACCGTTAAATAACTGCGGATAGGCATTCTCTGCAGTTTGATTTGCATCTTTCTCAGCAAAAGCTTTGGCTTCGTTTTCAGTATATCCGTGATATAAATAGATTTGAAGATGAGAAGTATAGCTATCTTCACGCTTGAATTCTGCCCAAGCACTCTTTACTTCAAGCATCGTATCGTCGTTAATCTTTTCAAGTTCGGGGATAAACTTCAAATAGTCGAGCTTCTTCGCCGATTCAACTTGTTTTGTCACGGAAAGTGCGAACACCGCAGCAGATTTGCGAAGCTTGTAATCGTATTCTCCCACCACATAATGCGGCTTTTCATACGGAATCCTCTCTTTTTCGATTCCTACAATAATGTAATCGCCTGCGGCAAGCAGCGAAAGCTCGTACAGATTTCCGAAGTAATATTCTAATTTTCTCCAATCTGTGCTGTATATCTCAAATGAAGAGATACTGACATTTTCGGGTGCTAAACTCGAAATGTCGCCGTCCAGCGTCAGACGCGGAAGATTATCGTATTCGTAAGCTTTTGTGTTGATAATATATTGCCATCCTGATTCTTCCGTCCATGCCAATTTTTCATCTTTATACCATGAATAACCGTAAAAAACAGACACAGGATTTATTGATGCGTTATTATCCGAAATGATTTTTACATTGCTGTATTGAAAATTCGGAATTGCTTCTTCTGTTGTTTGCTCATTTTCGGTGCTTTCAATATCGTTGAACGTTTCTTCACCCAAATCGGAATCTTCCGTTATACCCGAAGTATGATCCCCGATCCCGGCTGCGAATGAACCAATGAACTCCGCAACATAACCGAATATCGGCGTTGCAAATGCAAGCAAGATGAGGCACGCCGCAAGTGCAAGATACTGCTTCCAATGTCTGAAAGGGGAGCGTTTTACCCGAACTTTTTGAGTCATATCCGGCTCTTTCAAAACATCAAAAACGTCATCAATATATTCCTCATCGATATATTCAAGCGCCTCGAGAATGCGCTTGTCCTTGAATCTTATCTCCGCATTCATACTATGATCCCCTCCTTTTTCATAAGCTCTGCAATCTTCTTGCGCGTTCTGTGTACCGATACCTTGATCTTGCTCTCGCCGAATCCAAGTTGCAGCGAAATATCCGCCACTCTCATTCCGAGGTAGAAACGCATAATAAATATGCGCCTGTCATCCTTGCCGAGCGAGTCAAGCACACGGTTTACCGCCTCGCCCGCACGCTTTGCCTCAAACCCATCCGCAAGGCTGTGCCCATCCTCAACCGTCAGCAAAAATTCCTCACCAACGGTT
>JAFQGP010000136.1 GCA_017415485.1 Clostridia bacterium | reverse complement strand
GGCAACTCAGACATTCTCTGCGACGAATTCGCAAGAGGTGCTATGGAAGCCGGACACGAGGTCGAAAAAATCCGTGTCGCGGAAAAGAATATCGGCTACTGCCGTGCCTGCTACGCTTGCCGTGGCACAGGTGTTTGCGCTATCAAGGACGATATGGCGGAGGTCCTTCAGAAGATGATCGATGCCGAAGTTCTCGTTCTCGCAAGCCCCGTGTACTTCTATTCCATCGATGCACAGCTCAAGGCTCTGATTGACAGAACTGTTGCTCGTTGGCTGGAGGTTAAGAATAAGGAATTCTATTATATCGTAACAGCCGCTGATGAAGCTCTCGCTTCTGCCGATACCACTCTCGCTTGCTTCCGTGGCTATGCCGAGTGCGTGGAAGGGGCAAAAGAGATGGGCATCATCTACGGTATGGGTACATACGAAAAGGGCGAGGTCAAGGGCAAGGCTGCTATGACTGAAGCCTTTGAGATGGGCAAGAACGTATAAATGAGATAGGCTCTCAGAGAGGTTTTCTTCGAGAGCCTTTGCCTTATTTACTGCATACCAACCATTGAGGGCGCCTTAATCGGCGCCCTCTTTTAGTTTTGCTTTTTCTTTGTTTACTACGGGGCAATGGTTGAGTCCTTTATTCTCCCTCAAACAGTTTTATTGCATCCGGAAGAAGGTCATCATATGGAAACGACTCCTTCAAACTTGCATCACCTAATGATACAGAATACCGTTGTTTTAGTGTTTTATCTTCATCAGATATTCTACCGGCACTGCCTTTGTGAGCCATACGCCATTTGCAGACATATAAAACACATATCCGTCATTACTCATACTTTCGGTATCAACCGTGTAAACAACAGGTTTACCATGGCGAGAACCGACCTTTGTTGCCGTTTCGACTGTTTCCGATAAATGCACGTACAAACGAGCCTTTGGAATCAGTCCCGCCTGATCAATCGATGCAACGTATTTTTCCGCAGTCCCATGGTAAAGGATTTTGGGTGGCACGGCTTCTTTCAGCTGCACATCAACCGAAACCGAATGTCCCTGATTTGCTCGGATCAAGGTTTTATCTTCATTGAAAGCAAATCGTTGTTTGTCATCGATCCCGACTATCTTATCCAGCATCTCCATAGTCAGCGGGTGTGTTTTGCTGACACCCTTTATCAGTTCATCAACATTTGCCCAACCATGCTCATCAAGCTTGATATTTATTGTTTCAGGCTTATGCCGAAGGATAAGTGCAATATATCGGCTTGTTTCTGTAAGACTCATTTTATAACCTTTCTCAATTTCAATCGTGTAAGCATTATAGCATATTTATCTGAAATTGCTATAGCATTCAAGGGCGCCTTAGTCGGTGCCCTCTTTTCGTTTTGCCTTTTCTTTGTTTACTGAGGGGCAATCGTTGAGTACTTTATTCTTCCTCAAACAGTTTTATTGCATCCGGACTGAATTTTTATTTGAGTCTGAAATACTTAATATTCTTTCCGTTACCCTCACGCTTGATTTCCCCTTCAGCAACCAACTTGCGAAGAGCACCTTCGATAGAGCTTATGCTAAGTGAAGGACAAAGTTCTCGGATATCTTGCTTTGAAAATCTGCCGATCTTATTCATCGTTGCACGGCGAACAGTTTCAAGTGCCGGCAACTTTGTTTCCACGAGCGCAAACCTGTCTTCAAAATCCTTATAGGCTGCAAGTATCGTGCCAAGCAGATATTTGATGAACGGAACGGCATCGGCAGTTCCTTCGTGCCAACCGTTCTGCGCTTTGGCAAGTGCATCGTAGTACAAGTCCTTATTCACCGCTATCTTTGCTTCGAGCGATATATATTTTCCAACATAGAACCCGCTTCTATAAAGGAGCAGAGTTGTGAGCAAACGGCTCATTCTGCCGTTTCCGTCATTGAACGGATGGATGCAAAGAAAATCGTGGATGAATATCGGAATCGCTATGAGCGGCTCTAACTCGTTATTACCGATTACTCGATTAAATTCGTTACATATGCTTTCGAGTGCGGTAGGCGTTTCAATCGGATCGAGCGGAGTGAACAACGTTCTCGTACTACCGTCGGGATAGGTTGCGCTAATGTAATTCTGTACGCTCTTTGTTCTGCCTGCCGCAGGGTTATTCATATGGCTATACAGAATTTTATGGAGTTGCAGAATATAATTAGGAGTAATCGGGATGGCATCAAAGCTCTCGTGGATGATATTTAATACATCACGGTATCCGGCAATCTCTTGCTCATCTCTATTTTTGGGCGCGGTCTTATCCACTACGATCTGCCTGATTCTCGTGTTGGTCGTAACGATACCTTCAATCGCATTGGAACTTTCGGTACTCTGCACCTTTGCAATCTCAACGAGCTTTTCAAGCTCTTCCGGGCGTTGCTTGAGATACATCTCTTGCTTTCCGGCTTCCTTGTAAATGGCAGCTATCAAGCCAAGCAGTTCCGAATCCCATTTTTGTTCGCTAATTTTTGAGTAGTTAAATGTTCTCATAGCCTTAACCTCGCCTTCTTTCCCTCAAATTATATCATATTATAAGGGAATTGTCAATGGTATGAGGGAATATATCCTTAATATTGTTTCAATAATAAGGGAATTCTAATCACTCAACTTAAATGTTGAATATACTTCGGGCTCTTCTTTGTTTACTGCATACCAACCATTGAGGGCGCCGTTAATCGGCGCCCTCTTTTTGTTTTGCTTTTTCTTTGTTTACTGCGGGGCAATGGTTGAAGGGCGACCATTCGCAGCTTGAAATGGATCAAATCTTGCGCTTAAAATCAATTCCCGCTTTTCTTGCTTGCGCGCACAGGTCCTTTGTCTGCAGTTTATACTCCTTGCCGTCCTTAATAAAGTGCGTTCCGCATTGTCTGAACTCGAAGGACACGTTTTTTCGGATGCACTGCTCTCGGATATCAAGCACCCAAGCGTAGTCGAGCGGTCTTGCGTTCGTGTCCGATTCACCGCCAACCACCACAAGCTCGATGTCGTCGAGATATTTTTCTATGTCGATAGCTTCGATCAGCGGTTGTGCGGTGATGCATTTATGCTTGATCGAGAGCTTTGAAAATATGCCGAGCTTATAATCGGCGTTCTTTTGGTTCTCGACCGTACAGCAGACCACCACGTTTTCATAGCCGTCGCCCCAATCATCGGGGATAAAGTCCATAAATCTTTCAATGCGCTTTGTTAGAAAGAGAAATATGCAGTCCTCGCGTTCCTTTATCATCTGCCAGCAGTCAGGACGCCAAGCATCCGCTTCCTCGATCAGAAAATCGGTGGAAAAGCAGGTGTAGACAATGCCGGACTTCATTTTGTAATTATCGTTCTTTAAGCGTTCTATGGGCTTTGCAAAGTCCTTTGTTTTTTCAATGATGCTTGTATCAACTCCGCGCTTTGCGTCGCCCTTGTGGATATAGCAATAAAGACAGCCGTCGCTGCACTTTTTGCAACCTCTCCACGGATTCCACATTGCCATATTCTCACCTCGCT
>JAFQGP010000135.1 GCA_017415485.1 Clostridia bacterium | reverse complement strand
CTTTGCGGTTGCGTTGCCATGGTGGATCTTAAAGCCGCAAATCGTATTTGGACGGAGCTGCATCGGAACGATCAAGGAAGTGGTCAGCGTTTCGCGGCGCGTGACCAGAGATAAAGGGTTCGCGGTGTTCTATACTGATACGCACAGTCGCACTTTTATCGTTTGCCGTGTCGTGACACATCAAAATCGGGAGCTTGAGTTTGAGTTTCCTGAGCAATACGAAAACGTGTTTCATAAAGGCGACACGGTGATCAAGCTACCAGCTGTGGCTTATCCAATCAATCTTACCGAACATGATTGGATTCTGTGTCCCTTTTGCGGAAACATAATGCCCAAGGAAAACGACTGTTGCGTGGAGTGTAACGCAAATTCCGTCAAACGGTTAAAAAGCTCGTAAGGAAGGAGACTGTTATGTATATTTATATACTTTTGCTCCTGCTGATTCTGTTACTTTTTTACGTTCTGCATAAGCTGTGTAGGTATGCCGTCAAGCTGATTACCCTGAAATCCTTGCTCAAGGATTATAATACGGGTGACATTAAAATCACTTTTCTGCGTAAATTGCACTGTATGGCGTTTGGTCCAAGAGGACAAACCGATTTTGTGATCGAAACACCGAAGAAACGATATGCAGTCAGCGTGATCTCGTTCATTTTGGAAAATGGACGTTGGAATATTGAAAAGACGAGAAACAGCTACTATGTTGAGGCGCGCCGAAGAAACGACATTTTCTACCGTGTGGAGAAAAATTCGGGAACAGAGCCTGAATTTGCAAGAGATTAGCGAAGGGAATCAAGAATTCAGCGCTCGGAGCTTCATTTGTCCACGCAGAAAAGTGACTCGGAAAAGCGCATACTTCTGATTTATCCGCACCCACTTTTGCTCACATATACAGATTCTCAAATCCATTATTTGAATCCGGGTGATCGGATCGAGGACTATGAGATCATGTATGCGGATGAATTGATCGCATTATTAGAAAAATTAGAAACTGCAAAATGATTTTCGCCACGCGAAAATCTACCTAAAACTTCGCCGCAAACGGCTCGGAAGGAGTCAAACATTCCCCGAGGGGAATGTTTGCGCTCCTTCAACATACCAAACAATCAAGGAATAGAAATGAAATTCAAAAGAGTACTTTTCATATCAACACTACTTCTTTCCGTGTTCTCGCTTACCTCTTGCCGTGTAAATTGGTTTGACAGTCACTACGATGTGCCGTGGTACGTAATTGCGATTCCAACCGTTATAATCGTTGCTATCATTTTCTTAATTGCAGGAAAAACGATTGCCGATAAACTTTACGTCTGCCCGAAATGCGGACAAAAATTCCATCCGAGCTTTTGGATAGCTATGTTCTCGTTGCATATCGGAAGCGACAGATGCTTCAAATGTCCAAAATGCGGACGCAAAGGATTTTGTCCGGTTGCAAGAGATCAAGAAGAATGAAGGAGCGCAAACCTTCCCCGGGGAAGGTTTGACTCCTTCCGAACCGCCGTCGGGACGACGTCGGTTCGAAGCGCATGAGAGAATTTCGCGCTCTGCGGAGCGCGACTTAAGGCTCCGCCTTAAGAAACCGCGAACTTTTAAAAAAGTTCGATCAAAACTTTCCGCTGAAAATCTACCTTTCATTCTGCGAAGCGTGCGGCTCTGGCGGTTTTCCAAAGGAAAATGGAGGCGTAAGCCGACAAGGCAGAGTCGCAATTTGCCGTAAGCAAATACATCATCATTCACGCGAAGCGTGATCATCATTCGGCGTAGCCGATTATCATTCCGCCGCAGGCGGATCATCATTCGCGCGAAGCGCGACTACCCCCAACGGAGGTCAAAAGTGCTATTCATATCAGTTGCCGCCGCTATCGTCGGCGTTGTGCTCTTGCAATATTTCGTTTACAAGAAAAAGGGCTTTTCAAATATCGAATACAGCGCGACGCTCTCCTCGGGCGAGGTCTTTGAGGGCGATGACGTCTATCTCTACGAGGAGATACGCAACGTCGGCGCGCTCCCAATGCCATATATCAAGATCGACACCGACTTGCCCGACGGTATGGTCTTCACTCTGCTTGAATCCACCATCCACGACAAGGGCGGCGTGTTTTCCAAGAATTCAAAGGGCAATGATGACGGTCTCCGCAAGATCAAGCATACCGGCTCGATCCAGTCGCTCTTCGTCCTTCGCCCCTATGCCTGCATCCGCCGCCGCTGGCGTTTGACTTGCAAAAAGCGAGGCGATTACACCCTCCACGGCGTCCTTGCGACCGCAAGCGACATCCTCGGCATCGGTGTGCACTCGAAATTCATCGAGCTTTCGAACAAAGACCGCAACCGCCTCATCGTCCTTCCCCGCCCCGAGGATCTCGCGGGCAATTATACCTCGTCGCGCTATCTTTGCGGCGACATAATCTCGAACACCTGCCCCGTCACCGATCCCCTCCGCCTTTGCGGAGCGCGTGACTATCTGCCGCAAGACCCGATGCGCCTTATCAACTGGAAATCCACCGCCGCGCACAACAAACTTATGGTCAACGTCGAGGAAAGAACGGTGCGCCACCGCTTCTCGCTCCTTCTCAATATGTCCTCGCGACAGATCGAGAAAAACGATGTCCCCTCCGACCCCGCAGCTATCGAGCGTTGCATAACGCTTTGCACATCGATCCTCGACCGCATCGCCGCCGAGGATGTTCCCGTGAGATTTTTCTCGAACTATCCACCCGAGCTTATGGCTGAATTCGGCGGTGAAGCCGTTTCGGACGACGAGATCGGCTCAAAAGTCGGCAAATGCGGACCTTTCCGCGGCGCGCGCGATATGATCTACGCCCTGCGTATGCTCGCGATGCTCAAAATGAAGATCTCCACGCCCATCGACCGCGTTTTTGACCACATCGCCGCCCATCCCGAGCTTTACCGTGAAAATGAAAATATGATAATCGTCACGTCCTACATCGACCGCAGAATGATGAATCTGCGCGAGGCTCTCGCCGCAGAGGGCGTCCGCGTGATCTTCTACGTTGCCACCACGCGCAATGAGGTCGGCGCGCTCGGTGAGGCAGAGGACGTCTATTTCCGAGTCTGAGGTGCATAATGAGAAACAAATCAAATAATTCTCTTCCAACCACCCCGAGCTTTACCGTGCTCTCCTTCTTCGGCATCTACTTCATCGTTTGCGCCGCGATAATTCCCTTCTTTTCGGCAAATTTCCTCACCGTCATCGCAACGTTTGCGGTGCTTTTGCTACTGATGGCGTTGGGCTATTTCATGCAAGCGGGCTTCTGCGCCGTTACCGGCTTCAAACGAGAGCTTGAAACACGCGCATACGAGCCCGAATACAAGTATTTCAAGAAAAACCGTGCCTACCCCATCTGGGCGGTGATCTTCTTCCTTTCGATCTTTGTAAGCAAGCTCACCGACCTCTATCTGCTCGAGCAATCGAAAAAGCCCACCGTTGTTTATGACCCCGATTCTCTGCTCCCCCTTATAGTCGCCGCGACCTTTTTCGTTGCCGTGGCACTCGGAGCCTTCGTTTGGTTCTACCCCTATACCAGAATCATGACGGGCGCGGGACTTTATACAGGTCTTATCGTGCTGAGCATCATTTTCGCCCTTTACTCAACAATGCGCGCCCCGGGTATGGAATACGTGGGGCTCTGCCTGATCGGCTACGCCCTCTGCGCGATGTTTGCGGCAAATCAATACGCGCTCGGAAGAACATACCGCGGCACCGTGGTATCCTTTATGACGCCGAAAACGAGAAGATACAATATGATCCTCTCGCTCGGTCTTGTCGCAGTCTTCCTCTTCATCCTCTTTGCCGCGTATCTCGTTGTCAACGGCGTTCGCGTTTGCGTTCTCTTTGTCCTTGCCGCGATCTTACGCGCCGGAACCACCACGGGCGAGAATGACCCCGAGGAAAACGTTGTCGGCAATATCTCAAACGTCCTTTGGGGACGCGAGGACGTCGTCCATTCGGCAAATTACTGGCTTTTCTGGGTATTCGTCGTGTTCTTCTTTATCGGCACCGCGATCTTTCTTCTCCGCCGACGCGCCGAATTCAGAAGATTCCTTGCTTGGCTGAAGGCAACCGTCGTTGCTTTCTTTGAATTCCTTTGGCTTCCCGTGCGCGATTCCTTCGACCACGGCGAGGAATATTTCAGCAACTATCTCGACGAAGAGATCAAGCTCCAAAAGAAGGACATCAGCGCCAAGCGGCGAGCCGAAAGCGCGGCGCACATGACCTGGTTCACCTTCAGCACCGAGCTCCGCGCGAAGAAGAACGAAGAGGAAAAATACCGCTTCGCCTACTCCACCTTCGTCGATCAGCTCCGCAAGATGCCGACATTCGTCAAGAAATCCGACACCCCGCGAAAGATCCGCGACCGCCTCTCCGCCAGCGGACGAGTAACAACAAAGCACGAGATTGAGATCATCACCGAAGCCTTCGAACAGATCGAATACGCCAATAACCCCGCCACCCACGAAACCGAAAAAGCCCTCGAAGCGCTTTGCGATAAAATACGAGAAAACTTATAAAGCGGAAAGTTTTTGAAGATTCTTAAGGAACTTTTTTCAAAAAGTTCCTTAAGCCGACCTCCGCAGAGGTCGGAACTCCCCTATGCGCTCCGAGCCGACTGCGCCCCGCAGGCGGCTCGGAAGGAGTCAAACCTACCGCAAGCGGTAGGTTTGCGCTCCTTCAACTTACCAAATAAAAGATCTATGAACATCATAAACAAAATCAAAAAGCGCATCACCGATACCATTGAAGATATCAGAGAAAATCCCCGCCGCGCGATAGTCACCGCATTTTTCTTCTTTCTTCTCCTTCTAATCTTTTGGTGGATCTCGGGAATATACGTTGCTATCATAACCATCATATTCTTTTTCACCTACTCAACCGCAATGGACATCGGAAAAAAGGCGAAAAAGGAATATAATCGCCTCGCACACACGGGAACGCTGACCGAAAAGCAAACAATGATCCTTTCTTTGCAAAACGCTATGGCTGTGTATTGGTATTGGGGACTCGTCAGCCTCATTCCAATCACCACCTACGCCGCGTGGTTCATCATCGGTCTGCCAATAACCATCCTCAGCTCGATCCCGCTCAAAGAACTTGCCAAGCAAAATAAGCGCCGCTGGCTGTATTGGCTGTTGCAGCTTGCGATATATGTTGCACTGTTCCTTGCGGGGCAAACTGTATCCTTTTTATTGACATAAAGGAGGAAAAAATATGTTCTACCTTACTCAAGACTTTCACAACAGCGATATCTTTGAAATGTTGGGAGATTTTTTTGGAAGTCTACCCGAGCTTCTTATGTGGCTGTTAGAGGCTACACTACCAAGCCTTGTTTGGATAATTCCAACCATTCTCGCAGTATTTCTCCTCGTATTCTTGAAGCTGTATCTTGATGTTATAAAAGAACGCAAATCGGCAATCCGTGAGCTTTCGCGATTTTCTGCCGACATCAAAACCAGCGCAATAAAATCTCTCTTCAACAAAAACGATAAGCCCGATGTTTTGATCATATCTCCGAAAGGGCAAAAATTCGCAATAAAGTTCTTTACAAACACCAAAAAGAGAATGAATATCTGCATCATTGACGGAGAAAATGCGCTCATATCAAAAAACAACATTAATGCAAAATCAAGCGACGACAATGCAAAGAAAATTTCTTTCCCGATAGATACCGTTTCCGCGGACTATGAAAAGATCGTTCTTTTCTCGCCGTCTGCTGCAAAGCTCACTTATGTAAAACCCAACGGCGAGGTTGCAGAACTACGCGACGGTGACATTGCTTTCGGCGTAAGATTTTCAACAAAGGGAACATTGATTAGATTTTTAGAAGAAAAAATAAAATTAGGTTGACAACATCCTAATATTTGTGGTATAATATTATATATCTTCCGAAAGGAGTTATTGAAATGAATATCAATACCAATCAAATAGTATCAATTTCCGAAGCAAACCAGAACTTTTCCCGCGTAGCGCGAATGACGGACAAACACGGCGAAATGTTTATTTTCAAAAATAACAAACCAAAATATAAATTAGTTGATCTTGAACACGACTCGGAAATTGAAATGACCGATGACGAGAAAATTGATTTTGTAGCGGCAAGAATTCTGAAACTTTATCGCCCTGCATTTGAGGAGCTTGCAAAATGATAAAATTCAGCCGTGAAAAAGTACTTTTACTGCATAAACTGATTACGGAAGAAACAGGTGGAGATCCGAGTGTACGAGATATTGCGCTTCTTGAAAGTGCGTTAGAATCGGCTTTTGCTACTTTCGATGGTGTTGAATTGTATCCGACAAAACAAGAAAAGGGCGCACGAATAGGTTATTCGCTTATATCCAATCACGCTTTTGTGGACGGTAATAAGAGAATCGGTATGTATGTTTTGCTAACATTTCTTGAAACTAACGGAATAAAAATTCGTCCTACCAACGAAGAAGTTGCGAGAGTGGGACTTGCTGTTGCTTCAGGTGAAATGAAATATAACGATCTTCTCGAATGGATCATTGAAAACCAATAATATTTGAGAACTGCCCCATCAATTCAGGTGGGGCAGTTTTTTCACTTATTGACCTGTGCCATCGCCGTCAGCATTCCGCCGATGTTTTCCATGGTCTTGGTGGCGCGCTTTACCATGCGCTTGGTCTTCATCGGGCGCGAATTGTATGCCGAGTAGGCAATGCCTGCGGCGCAAAAGGCGGCGCCCGCGCCTGCAGCCGTTATAAATGTTTTTGTTATCTTATTCATCTTAAAAACCTCCGTGGATCTTGTCAAATTTATCTTTCCCGTCATTAAGAAAGATTATACGTCAAAATTTACAAAGGTAAAAGATCCAAAATGCTCGCGCTGCCCTTGACCTTTCGCAGAGCCTTTGCCGCGGCTTCGAGCGCTCTTTTGCGCACTCTGAAGGCTCCCGCGCGCGAAATATCCATCATTTCGGCGCATCTTGTGACCGAAACGCCCCTGATATAGTGCCAATAGAGCAAAAGCCGCGTGTTCGAGTCGCATTTCAGCTCGGAAATGAACTGTCGCACACCGTACATTCTTGCCCTTATGATCGATTCATCCGCGTCGGGCTTGTCGTATTCGAGATCGTCATAGGTCTCCGACCATTGAAGCAACGGATCCTCAGGAAGGAACTCGCTTCCCATAAACTGCTTGCCATACCGCATACAGTCAAGCATCCTCGCGCCGTGACGGTAGCTCGAAAGATACTCTTCTGCCGCGCGTAATTCCTCGGCGCTGACATCACCCGAATAGCGCAAAGACTCGCGCTCTTCTTCTCTTTTCTTCTCGTACAAATGAGAGTCCTCCTTTATAGAATTCCATTTATAGAACATTTGTTCTATTTATGACAATATAATACCACATTTTTCCGCCGTTGTCAAGTCTTTTTTTCCAAAAATGAAATATTTACACTTTTTCTGTTGACAAAGCGCGCGCGGGAACATATAATAATTACATTATAATATATTTAGGACGAAAAAATGACCGTAATAAGTGTAAACGACGTCTCGCTCTCCTTTGGGGCGCGGGAGCTTTTTAAGAATATCTCATTTTCGCTCGAGACGAACGACCGCCTTGGCATCGTTGGACCGAACGGGTGCGGAAAGTCCACCCTTCTTTCGCTCCTTCTGCGCGAAAACCGCCCCGACGAGGGCAGCGTTTTCATCGCCGCCAACACATCCGTCGGGATTCTGACGCAGGACAGCGCATACGAGGTCTCTGCCGACACGGGTGCGACCGCGCTTGAACAGATGTACGCCGCATTCCCCGAGCATCTCCGCGCCGAAAAGCGAATTGCCGAGCTTGAGGAATGGCTCGCACGCAACCCCGAGCTTTCAATGATGCCGAAATACGCATCGATCACCAAGGAATTCACCGATCTGCACGACAGATACGCCCGCGACGGAGGACTTACCTTCCGCTCGCGTTGCCACTCGATCCTCGAGGGCATGGGCTTTACCGAGGAACAGATGTCGCTCCCCATCGAGTCGCTTTCGGGAGGTCAGCGCACACGCCTTGCGCTCTCGCGCAGACTTTGCCGCGAGCCCGATCTGCTCCTGCTCGACGAGCCGACCAACCATCTCGACGCCGACACCCTCGCGTGGCTTGAATCCTTCCTTTCGAACTATTCGGGCTGTCTTATCACGGTCTCGCACGACCGTCGATTCCTTGACAAGGTAACGAACAAGACCCTTCTTTTTGAACGCGGGCGCGCAAAGCTATACCGCGGAAGCTACACCGCTTGCGCCGAGCAACGCCGCCGCGACCGCGAGATCCTTGAAAAGCAGTACAAGGATCAGCAAAAGGAGATCGCGCGACAGGAGGCTTACATCGAGCAACAGCGCCGCTGGAACCGCGAGCGCAACATCATAGCCGCCGAAAGCCGACTCAAAATGCTCGCCAAGATCGACCGCATCGCCGCGCCCGAAAAGGACGAGCGCACCGTCAAAATGCAGTTTTCGCGCGGACTTCAAAGCGGAAACGACATCCTCGACGTCCGCAAGCTCTCTTTCGCCTACCCCTCGGCATCCAAGACTCTTCTTAACGAACTGAATTTCCAGGTCAAGCGCGGCGAGAAGGTATTCATCGTCGGTCCAAACGGCTGCGGAAAATCAACTCTGATAAAGCTCCTTCTCGGCGACCTTGAGCCGACCGGAGGCGTCATCGACTACGGCCACAACCTGCAGATCGGCTACTACGATCAGGAAAACCAAGGGCTCGACGAGAAGAACACCGTTCTCGAGGAGCTTTGGTCGCTCTATCCCGATATGAAGGAAAAGGATGCGCGCGGCGCGCTCGGTTCATTCCTCTTCCGAGGTGACGACGTATTCAAGCCCGTATCCGTCCTCAGCGGCGGTGAACGCGCGCGACTGACGCTCGTCAAGCTGATGCTCTCAAAAATGAACGTCCTCATCCTCGACGAGCCGACAAACCACCTTGACATCGGCTCGCGCGAAGCACTCGAGGATGCGCTTGCAGGCTACGACGGAACTCTCATCTGCGTTTCGCACGACCGTGCCTTCATCGACCGCCTCGCGACACGCCTTCTCTGCTTCGACGAGCAGGGCAGACTTGTCAGCCTTCCGATAGGTCAGACAAGAGGCGCCTGGGACGAATGGCAGGCTTACCGCGAAAACGGCAAGATAATCCCCGCGGCTGTCACGGTTCAAAAGACCGAAGCTGTAGTTTCGGACAACAAAGCTGACTATCTGCGCCGAAAGACCGAAGCGGCGGAGGCGAGAAAGCAGGCAAGCCGTCTTGCAAGGCTCAAAAAAGAGCAGGAAGAGCTCGAAAGAGAGCTTGACACCCTGAACGCCGAGCTTTACGGCGACGCGGCATCCGACTACGTCCGCGCGGCGGAGATTTCCGCAAGGATCGAAGAAATAGAAAACCGTCTCCTCGAAATCTATGAGGAAACGGGGATATAAAAATTGGGCTGATCCGATCAGCCCAATTCTTTATTTTTTTGTAGGTATCAATGTTTTAAGTCTGTCCGCAAGCTTGCGCGTGTGATAACCGAAATATCTCTCAGCCATTACCATATCGATAACGCGCGAGAAAAGGCTCACAATGAACATCGCAAGCAAAACGCTCAACGCCGCATTCATCCCGCTGTGTCTGAAAAGCATCAAAAGCATTCCGCAAGCGCCGCCGTGAACAAGGCGTCCCATCTTCACCGTCGGCGAGGATGAATATTCGGTCGCCGCAAAGAATGCCGCAAGGAATATGCCGCCCGAGCAGAGGTGGTAGATAAGATAATTATAATGCGCTCCGTCAAAGAGCATGGTAAACCACACAAGCGCCGCTCCGCCGATAACGCCGACGGGGATATGCCAGGAAATATTTCTGCGCGCAAGAAGATAGATGCCGCCAATTATGAGAAGTATCGCAGACATAGTTCCGATAGCCTCGGGTGCATTGCCGATAAAAGCATCAAACGCCGAAATAGCGGGTCCGTTTTCGGGTGTCAGCACGGAAACGGGCATATTCACCGCAAGCTCGTCCATTTGCCCCGCATAGGAAAACTTCCAGAACTTCAAGGGTTCAAAGATCTTGGTGTGCGCCGTCATTTCTCTTCCGACGAAGAAGAAAGGAAGAAGCGCCGTTGCCACGGGATGAAGGATCCCGCGCGTAAAGCGTCGTGCTGCAAACGAAATGAGTGCCGTCAGCGGAATTATCCAATAAGAAATTCCCGCAGGCATAAACATTGCCGTTATCAGCCCGAGTGTAGCCGCCGTCGGGAGATGCATATTTTTCTTCAGGAAACGGCAGTAAAGGTATTCAAAAAGCAGAGAAAAGCCTACCGAAAGAACAACTATCACGATCGGGCGCGCGCCGTAAGCTATCGCGCTCCAGATGAGAGCGGGGACCGCCGCGATCATAAAGTCGATCAAAAGGCCAAGCTCGCTGTTTCCGCTTCTGATGTGGGGGGAAGAATTATTCATCGCTCTCCTCCTTTGCCTTTTCGGCATTGTACGCCTCTTTTGCACGGCGGATGTGATAAACGTGGTTTATGCCCGATGGGCAATTATACGCGCAAATGCCGCATTCGATACAACTGCGGAGTCCCATCGCAAGCGACTTTTTCAGATCAAGCACACTCGCGTGGCGAACAAGATAGTTCGGCAAAAGATGCATAGGGCAATCGTCCACGCATTTGCCGCAACGAATGCAATCGGTAGCCTCAACCGGCTTTATGTATGCATCCGAAAGGAAAAGGAAGCCGACGTCGCGTTTTGAGACGAAACAGGAGTCATCCGCAAGCCTTGTGCCCTTCATAAGTCCGCCCGAAATGATGGCAGCGGGCTTCGCCGTGTAGCTTCCGCAATAGGAAACGATGTCCGAAAGCGGAGTGCCGATCGGAACTTCGAGCACCTTTTGCTCTGCTATGCAGTCGCCGCCGACCGTGACAATCCTTCTCGTCTGAGGCATTCCCTGTGCAAAAGCGCGGAATATCGCGGCGCAGGTCTCTGCGGTAAAAACAACGTAGCCAAGCTGCGATGTCGTTTCACGCGCGGGAGGCTCCTTGCCCGTAACGGCATTGACGATGAGAGTCTTGTCGCTCTGTGGGTATTTGTCGCCCGTGACACGGAGGCGCAGAAGGGGATTTTCACCGATCGCATCCTCAAGCACACGAATGGCGGAAATATCCGAATTGTCGATCGCAATATCGGCAAAGTTCACCTCGAGAGCGCGCAAAAGTATCTTTGCGCCGTTGAGGATATCGGAAGGACGCTCAAGCACAAGCCTTCTGCGCGAGGCAAGAAAAGGCTCACATTCGGTGCAGTTCACGATCAGTCTGCGTGTACCGCCAAGGGCACATTCGATCCGTCTTGCAACGGAAATACCGTCAAGCGACTCGCAGATACCTGCCTTTTTAATTATAGAATGGATCTCCTCGGGAGAGGTATCGGTCAGCTTTTTGTCAAAGGGAACGACCGAAGGTGCGGGCTCGTCGAGCTTATCATTTTCAATGGTCACGGAAAGTGCGTTTCCGTCGGAATCAAGTTCAATCCCCGAAACCTTACCCGAAACACTCGCGTGCTCCGCCTTTTTCACATCGGGTGCAGTCAACGGAGAGCCGAGAAGAACTCGGTCGCCGACAGACACCGCCGGAGGCGCGGGCTTCGAGAAGGATATACGAACCCTATCAGGATGCGGCAGTTTTTCAATCGGCATACCGAGCGCCACGGTTTCAATGGCGTTTTTCGGTATACGGATGCCGCCGATAAATGAATTAAGATTACTCATGCTGCGTAATCTGCCTTTCAAAAATAAACAATATATAATATAATTATACAGCAAATAAATGAACATTTCATTACAAATAGTTATCTACCAAAAATTTTATATAAAAAACGGGAGTTATTTGCACAAAAAAGAGCGAAAAGAAAAAATATATTGAGTTTTTTTGCATTTTTCGAAAAAATATTCAAAAAAGGTATTGACAATCCCGCATCTCTGTGGTATAATATTTAGGCACTTGTGGCGGAATAGCTCAGTTGGCTAGAGCGCTCGGTTCATACCCGAATGGTCGTTGGTTCAAGTCCGACTTCCGCTACCAGGCCCGTTGGTCAAGCGGCTAAGACACCGCCCTTTCACGGCGGTAACACGAGTTCGATTCTCGTACGGGTCACCAAAAAGAATAGCACCTCGCGTCGGGTAGCTTCCAATAAGACAGTATCTAACGAATACTGACATAGGGTAGCTGCCGTACAGGGTGCGACAAGAAAAATTGGCGATACTTGGTTTTACCAACCAGGTATCGCCTTTTTCTGCTTTTAAGAGCTTTTTGAACTGTGATTGGAGGTACATATG
>JAFQGP010000134.1 GCA_017415485.1 Clostridia bacterium | reverse complement strand
TGATCGAGGATTTTTCTTCCCTCGGCGATAAATATAATCAGGTAACTATCTACGATACCGATTCGGAGATGTACGAGACCTACGAAAAACTTCTCGCGAGTGATGGCTATTCACTTTACAGCGAAAATGAGATCGCGGGCAATTTCTATTCCACCTATACCAAGGAAGATGAAATGCTCTATTATTACTATTGCCCGAATTCGGGCGAGACCCGCGTGATAATCGCCGAGGATGTTCTTCTTCCTTCACTTGATGAGATTGAGTACAAAAAGGTCTGCGAGCCCGCATACATCGTGCTTTCGACTTATGATGACTCGGGCAAGGTCTCGGGCGACGCGCAGGGTTGTATCATCCGCTTCGAGGACGGCACTTTTATGGTCTACGACGGCGGAAACAAGAACAGTCATCAAGCAATTCATATCTATGATACTCTCGTAAAATATGCGCCCGATCCGCAGAATATCACCATCCGCGCGTGGGTCTTCTCGCATTTCCACGGCGACCACACGGGCGCGTTTCAGAACTTCGTTGCAAGATACAAAAATTCGAAAACGCTAAAGATCGAATCCTTCATCTATAATTTCTGCAACACGACAAAGCAGACCCAGTGCATCAGTCCGGGGCAGATGACGAATACCGAAAACGCAATAAAGGGTCTTGGCGGAAATATCCCGATTTATAAATGCCTGACGGGACAGATCTATCGTTTCCCCGGTATGGATCTTGAGATCCTTGCATCAATGTCGGATTTCATTCCCCTCGTTATCGGCTTTGAGCGCTCCGATGCGGAAAAGGATGCGGGCGACGGAAACTCGATGAGCACGGTCGTAAGACTCATCACTCCCGAGGGCAACACCTGTATGCTTACGGGCGACTCGACGAATATCGTTCTCGACGATATGGTCGACCGCTACGGCGCGGATTATCTTGATTCGGATATTGTAACGACACCTCACCACGCCCACAACCGCGACAGCTACCGCGCGAGAAATGCGACGATAAAGTTCTATGACGCTGTCAAGCCCGAGATCCTTGTTGTTACGTCCTCGAATATGAGTAAGTTTACTCCCACGAGTAAGTACCCTTATGAGGTCAACGTGCACGTCATCAATACCTATAACCCGGAAATATATCTGATGAACGCCGTGCGGCTTATCAGCTTGTCCACATTAAAAGAAATCAAGTAAGGAGTATTGAGATATGGTAAATATGTCCTATATCCCGATGATACTTAAATATACCTCTCCCGAGGCGGTGCCGCTTTCCTTTAAGCTTGGCAGACGCAAGATCTGTGGTATCCCCGAGGAGTTTTCGCCCAAGGTCAGCCGCGAATTCGTCGATTCGAATATCCAAAAGATCACAGTCGAGGGCAAAAACAGATCGGGGCTGACGATTCGCGCCGACTATACCGAATACCGTGATTTCCCCGTGACCGAGTGGAGAGTTACTATCACCAACAACGGCAAAAAGGATACTCCCATAATCTCCGAGCTCCGCATCGGCGGCGAGATCGCTTGCGGAAAGAGCACGCTCAAATACGGAAACGGCGACACCTGCAAGCGTGACGGTTACAGCTTCTTTGAAAAGGAGATCGACGAAAAGATCTCGCTCACTCCTTTTTCGGGCACGTCCTGCCAGGGCGCATTCCCATATATGACGGTGCGCGGCGAGGGCGTCGAGCTTCGCGCCGCTATCGGATTCCCGTCCAAGTGGATAGCCGAGATAGCACCCACTGAGAGGGGCATATCCTTCCTCTGCGGCCAGGACAGATGCCACACAAGACTTTCTTCGGGTGAATCCTTCACCTCGCCACGCCTTACCCTGATGGCTTACGGCGCGGGCAGCGAGTACAGAGGAATAAATATCTGGAGAAGATTCTATTTCGCGCATATCCTTCCAAAAGATAACGGCGCTCCGATGCCTCCGAAGCTCTGTCTGCACAATTTCCGTGCAGAGGGTAAACCCGAATTTACGGGCGCGACCGAGGAGAATCAGATCGGTGCAATCAACGAATATCTCCGAAAAGGCATGAAACCCGATGTTTGGTGGATCGACGCGGGCTGGTATCCCTGCGACTACAATTGGCCCCGCATCGGAACCTGGAAGGTCGATGAAGCAAGATTCCCCCGCGGACTTGCGCCGATAGGCGAGGCTTGCAAGGAAAATGACATCGATTTCCTTCTTTGGTTCGAGCCCGAGCGCGTCCGCAAGGGCGAAGAGATCGACCGCGAGCATCCCGAGTGGCTTCTTTCGGTCGGCGAGAGTGATAACAAGCTCTTCGATCTCGGCAACCCCGAGGCAAGAGCGTGGATCACCGACCGCGTGGATTCGATAATCAAGGCATCGGGCGTGAAGATCTACCGCCAGGATTTCAATTTCGATCCGCTTCCCATATGGAAGGAAAACGAGGCACCCGACCGCATCGGTTTCCTTGAAAACCGCCACGCAATGGGCTACCTCGCGTATTGGGATGAGCTCGTTCTTCGCAATCCCGGACTCATCATTGACTCCTGCGCTTCGGGCGGACGCCGCAACGACCTTGAAACGATGCGCCGCGCGATCACGCTTCATTATACCGACGTCGGCTACGGCGACCACCCCATCAAGCAAAAGCAACACCGCGAGATGTTCGAGTGGATCCCATATTTCCGCGCGCACAATATGAACTGGTTCGACCCCAAAACCGGCAAGTACGACGGCAAAGAACGCGAGCCTGACACGTTTGCTTACTACAACGCTTTTGCACCGTCTATGACGGATATGGTGCGCTATGACGTCGATGAGGAAAAAGCCCGTTATGTACGCAATATACACTGGCGTTGGAGAACACTTGCCAAGATTATGGTTGAAGGAGATTATTATCCGATTACCGAATGCCGAGGATCTACCGAGGATTGGTATGCAGCACAGTTTGACAATCCCAAAACCCGTTGTGGCTTTGTGATTCTAATGCGCAATGCGGACGCCGAGGAAGATTACTTCAATCTTAAGCTCCCTTACGTTTCTGAACTTTGCACCTCATTAAACTTTGTGTCGAGAACGTGGATCAAGGAATATAGTCCCGAAGAGCTCAGCCGCGGCATAGATGTCAAGCTCGAAAAACGTGAGGCAACGGTCTTAGCATATACATATAACCCATAAATTAAAAAGATGGCTCGCTTTGAGCCATCTTTTTACATACAATATCTAATTATGCTGATATACTGCAACACACTTCCGATCAGCACGAACACGTGGAACACCGAGTGCATATATCTGCATTTCTTTCCGAGTCCGTAAATAACCGCGCCGATGGTGTAGGCGATTCCGCCCGCGAGCATAAATCCGAATCCCGCCCCGCCCATTCCCGCAATAGCGGCGGAGAAGTCGATCGCGATGCACCAGCCCATTCCGATGTAGAATACCATTGATACCTTGCTGAATTTTTCCATATCCACTGCGGTCAGGATCACAGCGGGGACGAGAAGTGTCCACACAAGCACGAACACGACCCAAGCCATGTTCTGATCGGCGTTGTAAACTCCGATCAGTGCCGCGGGGGTATAGGTGCCCGCAATGAGAAGGTATATCGTGCAATGGTCAAGTATCTGCATCACTCGTTTGCCGACACAAGGTGCGAGCGCGTGATAGACGCAAGATACGGAGTAGAGAAGTATCAGCGAAGCGCCGTATATCGTGCAGGAGAAGATCTCGCGTGCGCCCTCAGCCTTCATAAGCGTTGTGACGAGTACGAATATTCCAAACAAAGCGCCGAGCCCGTGCGTGATCGAATTGCAAAGCTCTTCGCCGAGTGTGTATTTTGGGAGTAATTTTTTTGCTTCTGCGTTGCTCATGGTTTACCTCTTGGTTTGTGCTGCCATTATTATATTCCAAAAGTACGGTAGAAGCAACCTACCCCTCAAAAATCAAGGTAGAATCAAAAAATACCCCACTCTACCGGCAGTAGAGTGGGGTAAACTCGGAGTTTATCCTTGAACTAAACGGCAAAAAAGTATGATTAAAGCCGTTATTTCGTTAATTTGTAGTGCTTCGCTCGAAAACTACGATTATTCGGTCCTTGTCCCATGTCATATCTGTATTTGCTGTCACAGATACCACTCGCCAACCTTCCTTGGCAAGCTTGTTCATCTCGTTTTCGGCATCTCTGAACTTGATATTCTCAACTTTGTATTCGTACATTATTAGCAGATCTCAATGAGTTCCTTGGGCGAATGTGTGAAATTGAGAATTCCGTCCTCAAGAACGGCAACCATGTCCTCAATTCTGCATCCGTACTTGCCCTCGATGTAGATTCCGGGCTCGAAAGTGACGATGTGACCGGGGGTGAGTTTGCGGTCGGCGGGCATAACTCTCTGCGAAAGTCCGGGAGCCTCGTGGATATACATTCCGACTCCGTGACCGAGCGAGTGACCGAACGTACCGGCATAACCCGCGTTGTCAATAATGTCGCGCGCGATCTTGTCCATCTCGCGGCAGAGCGCACCGGGCTTGGCTGCTGCAAGTGCCGCAAGCTGTGCCTCAAGAACGGTGTTGTAAAGGCGCTTCATCTCGGCGTCAGCCTTGCCGATGACGATGGTACGGGTCATATCCGAGCAGTAGCCGTCGATCTTTGCTCCGTAGTCCATGGTGAGGAAGCCCTTCTCGAGCTGAACGTTTCTCGGCTCGCCGTGGGGCAGAGAGGAAGCCTTGCCAGATACCGCAATGGTATCAAAAGCGGTGGACTCGGCTCCGTGCGCACGCATAAAGAATTCGAGCTCAAGAGCAACGTCGATCTCGGTCATATCGGGACGGATGAATTCCACGATGTGAGCGAATGCCGCGTCCGCGATGTCCTGTGCCTTTGCGGTGGAAGCGATCTCCTCGGCATCCTTGAACTCGCGCAGACCGTCGATGATAGCGGAAGCGCCGCCCTTTACCTCACAGCCCTCAAGAGCTGCCTTAAATGCCTCGTAACCCGAAAGGGAGATCTTTGCCTCTTCAACAGCCACAACCTTGCCGCCGCAATCCTTGACGATCTCCGCAACAACTGCGGACTGACGCTTGTCGGGTGTCATGATCTCAAATATACCTGCCGCCTTCGAAGCCTTTGCCGCCTCGATGTAGCGGAAGTCGGTGATAAGAACGGCGCGGCTTGCTGTCACGAGAACAAGACCGTCCTGAAAATTGAAGCCCGTGATGTATCTCTGGTTTACCTCGGACGTGATGATAACGGCGTCAAAGCCTTTTTCCGCCATAGCGGCGCGAAGTTTCTGAAGTTTAGACATTTTCTTTTTCCTTCCGTATATAAGTTAAATTAAATTTTTCAACGTGTTCTTCATCGCAAGAGCGTCCTCCGCCTGCGTTCCCGCAGATTCGCAGATGATGCGGGGCGAAAGCCCGTCTTTTGCAATGACCTCCGCAAGCGGAGCAAAATCGGGGCCGTAAACGCTGTCTTCGAATGTCAGATGACGCTTCTCGCCGGCAGGTGTGTATTCGATCTTCGAAAAATGGCAATGCAGATCCTTTGCGTAGGAATCGCCAAGCGCCTCGCCAATCGAGTGAAATACCCGGCGGTAAGCATCGGTATCGGGGAAAAGACCGCCGACATTACGTGCGTTGAGATGCCCCCAGTCAACGACGGGGCAGAATATCGGATCGATCTTGCAAAGCGCAATGACCTCCTCAAGCGTGCCGAGCTGATTGATCTTGCCCATGGTCTCAAGACCGAGCTTGATCGGCTGATCGCCAATCTCTTCGAGTGTCTTGTAAAGTGTATCCGCGGCAAGCCCGAGTGCTTCCTCACGTGAGATCTTCGCCGCACTTCCCGTGTGGATGACGATTATATCCGCGCCAAGCAGTGAAGCGGCGTAGAGCGAATCCTTGATATAGGTAATACTTTTGAGCCTTTTTTCGGGGTCAATGCCCGAAAGAGAGATGAAATATGGCGTGTGGAGCGACATAGCGATGCCGTGCTCTTGTGCTTGCTTGCCGATAGCGGTCAGCGTCGCATCCGAAACGCGCAGACCGTTGCCCGCTTGGAATTCATAAGCGTCAAGCCCGATCTCCTTTAGCCACGCGGGAGCTTCGACGGTCGCCTTCCTGCCCGAGGCGTAAAAGGCGTCGCAGTTGCCCGCGGGTCCGAATTTTGCAGTTATCATTTGTCCTCCTCCTTGTGGAGCTTGCGGTAGCGTCGCAGTATCGGCTTTTCCATCAATCGCTTGAATCGGAAAAAGAGCGTCAGCTTGTCCTTGATCGGCGGGACGAGCAGAGCGATCTTTATGCCGAGATTACGTGCGGAGAGCACGTCGGTGAAGATCTGATCCCCTAAAAATGCGCTGTCCTCTGCAGTAGCACCGACACTTTTCATGATCTCGCCAAGCCGTTTCTTGCCCGGCTTCTTGCAATCGGCATAAGCGGCAAGCCCAAGAGTGCGGTTGAAAAGCTCAATGCGATCACCGTGGTTGTTGGAAACGAGAACGACCGTGATCCCCGCCTCCTTCAGCGAATCAAGCCACGAGCGAATGCGCTCATCGGGCTCGGGAACCTCGTAAGGCGCAAGAGTGTTGTCCACGTCGCTGAACAAGAATCGCACACCGAGGGATGAAAGATATTCGGGCGATATGTCATCAAATTTATCAAAAATTTCGTAAGGCAAAAGTTTTGAGAGCATTTTAGTCCTCATTAAAGTAATATTTATTATATTTTATCATAAAAAAGTATTTTTAGCAATAGAAATGAAGATTTTTTTGAAAATGTGGTGACATTTTATCGTTAATATGGTATAATTAAGTTGAATTAAAGTTTGAGGGTAACGCTATGAGATTACATAAATGCCGTAAAGTGGAGAATTACCTTTTAGAGAAAAATCTAATTGACGGAAGGCGTATCTGGTGCTATGCGCAGGTGAAGGCTTATGTTTCTTCGCAGAATATATACGGTTTGGCGTTGGTCTGTATAAAAGACGGCGAACTTTTTATATATAATACGGAATACAATTCGACAGAGCTTGAACTTTTTTATTCGTGCAAAATAAGTGATTTAAAGTGTATCGTAGCGGAGAAGAAACTTTTTGCGACAAGGCTTACTTTTATGGTTGCCGAGGACAGTTTCAGGCTGGATATGGACGAATGGAAAAGGTTTTCAAGTGTGTTTGAGGGAGAACTGTGATGCAATATCTTAAATCATTTACTTTGCCTAACGATGCGGATGAACTTGATTATTTGTTCGGTACAAGTTCGATGGGCAGACTCACAAAACTCGATATGCAGTGCTATGCCTCGAATCAGTATCCTTTCGGCATCTTTCCCCATAAACAGCTCTCGAAAATCGAGTTTGAACCGATAACGATCTTTTATGGCGGCAACGGCTCGGGCAAATCGACTCTGCTCAACGTGATCGCGGAGAAGCTGAAACTCGAACGTACTGCGCCGTTTAATAATTCGCCTATAATTGACGATTATCTTAATTTTTGTGATTACAGATTAAGCTATGGAACTCCGTATCTCCCCGACGGAAGTTCGATAATCACGAG
Organism: Clostridia bacterium; assembly: GCA_017415485.1. GTDB lineage: Bacteria > Bacillota > Clostridia > Oscillospirales > CAG-272 > CAG-390. The sequence continues at coordinate 1,807 of JAFQGP010000134.1, read as the reverse complement.
CGACGGAGTTTTTGATTATCTTCTCGACATCCGTGCGATAAACGAGGGCATCGACCGCCGCCGTGAGAGCATTCTTGAGGAATACGAAAGCCTTCGCGGCGAACTCACTCACAGCGGCTGGCAGATGAAGAGCCTTGAGGATTATGAGGAGCTGCGCAAGAGAAACGAGATCAGAAAAGGCACAAAATCGCAGTATGCCGCCCGCCGCCTCGGAAATACCGAATATAGGATGCATTCAAACGGCGAAAGTGCTTTTGCATATTTCACAAATAAGATTGGCTCAAACTCACTCTATCTTCTTGACGAGCCGGAAAACAGTCTTTCGGCGAAATTACAAAGGGAGCTTGCTGTATTTCTCGAAGAAGCTGTGAGATTTTACGGCTGTCAGCTCGTTATTTCCACTCACTCGCCTTTTCTACTTTCTCTGCGCGGCGCGAAGGTATATGACCTCGACGGCGACCCAGCTTGCGTAAAGCATTGGAGCGAGCTTGAGAACATCCGCGCTTATTACGATCTTTTCGAGAGCAGAAGGCGCGAATTTGAGTAAAAACAAAAATATTTTCAAAAATCTTCGGTTTTTTTCGATTTACCTATTGACAAATGCTTCAATTTGTGGTATTATATTAGGGCGGTTTTGAAAGAGACCGAAATATGCGGGTGTAGTTCAATGGTAGAATTCCAGCCTTCCAAGCTGGTCGCGTGGGTTCGATTCCCATCACCCGCTCCATTTTTTTGTGTATGCGCTTGTAGCTCAGGTGGATAGAGCAACCGCCTTCTAAGCGGTAGGTCGGGAGTTCGAGCCTCTCCAAGCGCGCCAATATTCGGTGGATATAGCTCAGTTGGCTAGAGCGCCAGGTTGTGGCCCTGGAGGTCGTGGGTTCGAGCCCCATTATTCACCCCATAACAAAAACAGCACCAAAGGGTGCTGTTTTTCGTTATGGTATAATAAATTTGAAGGGGCGAGAACCCCAAGGGGGCAGACGGCGTTAATAAAACAGTCCTGTGGACTGTTTTTAGCCGGATGGTGCGAAGGCTTCAGCCTGAGCAAGTAGTACGCGAAAGCGTACGGTCGAGCCCCATTATTCACCCCATAACAAAATCCGCATTCGATAGAAGGCGGATTTTTGTTTTGTATTATTCACTTTTCATTATTCATCATTCATTATTCATTTATCGAAAACGGATTTTGAATGAATAATGAATAATGAAGTCGCTTCGCTAATGAATAATTTAGGTAGCTTTTCTTCCCTACAGTCGAAAAGCATTTTTTATTATATAGGAAATTGCATCGCAATTTGCTTATAACAAATAAAGTCAAACTATTAAATTCGTGAGCGTCAGCAAGGCGACTTTTTTACAAATTGATTTTTTTGTCCTTGAAATAGTATTCTTTGTCATGCTCATTGATTTCTCTGAGAATGCGGCACGGATTTCCTACAGCAACTACATTTTCGGGAATATCCTTTGTAACAACACTTCCTGCGCCTATAACGGTATTGTCGCCTATGGTAATTCCCGGAACGATTATAACTCCCGCACCAATCCAGCAGTTTCTTCCGATTCTGACCGATGCGTTATATTGATATGCTTTTTCTCGAAGCTCGGGTAATATCGGGTGACCGGCAGAGGCTATTGTAACGTTGGGGCCGAGCATTGTGTGGTCTCCGACGGTTATATGCGTGTCGTCAACCAAGGTCAAATTAAAATTTGCATATACATTTTTCCCAAAATGCACATGCCTTCCGCCCCAGTTTGCGTGAAGCGGAGGCTCTATATAGCACCCATCTCCGATTTCGGCAAACATTTC
>JAFQGP010000133.1 GCA_017415485.1 Clostridia bacterium | reverse complement strand
TTCACTACGTCAGTTCCTCTGCTCCTTCTCCGCATCTATCGCAATGACGAGTGCAAGCGCGGGGAGGGCGTCGGATCTGTCGCGGACGTCGATCGAGTAGGTGTCGGTCCAGTTGAAGAGCTCCTTCGAGATGACCGCTTTACAGTTGCCGCTCGGATCATAGATCGAGTAATCCCACTCGAACCAGTCGCCTTCAACGTCCCAGCCCATATAGTCGATGGTGAATCGGGGCGTGAAGAAGGAAAATTCCTTGCGGACACTGCCGACGCAGTCTTCGCCTATGTAGACCTCGAAGGTCGGGAACCAGGAAAACAGCCTTTGCCGGATCGTGGCGACCTCTTTGTCGTCCGCGTCGAAGATCTTGAGGCACTTGCCCCAGGACAATTGACCCTTGACGGTGAAGACGGAGTTGCCCGCCTCGTCGTAAACGTCGTAGCTGTCAAACCACGAAAAGGCTCTTTGCTTGAACAAAAGTTTCATTTTTATACCCTCTTGGTCTCGCCGGGGGCGATGGAGCCGATCTCTCCGTTATAGAAATAGTAAAGCGTGCGCGCGGTGGGGTTAGTGACGATCGAGCCGTCGACCGAGTAAACGAGGCTCTCGAAATCCTTGATATACTCGAAGATCTCGATATTGGTAGCGTACCAGATGTCATCGCGTCCGCCCATAAATTCGGCAAATTCCTCGATGACGTTCCAGTTGTCGTCGCCCTCGAACTCATAGGTGTGACCCCAGATGTAGAAGAGCTTCGCGGAGTCCTTTGTGACCTTCATATCAGCGAATTTGCGCGCGTAGTCCATCAGCTTCGGGTCGGTGTGCTTGCAGGTCGCGGGCAAACGGAGCCAGTCCTTCGGGATATTGAAGCTGCCCGTAACGGCTGTGGTGCGGGCGTAGAGGATGCCGCAAGCCTTGAGGACGTCAACGACGGTGTCGTTGTGGGTTCCGTAGGGATAAGCCATGCCGCGGACGATCTTGCCGAAGAGAGCTTCGAGGTTTTCGCGGTCCTTGACGATCTCATAGGAGATGCGCTCTGCGGGCATCTGCTCGAGGCGCGGATGAGTCAGCGCGTGAACGGCGACCTCGTGTTCACCCTTCGAATAGAGCTCCTTTACCATTTTTTCTGTCATAGGACGATGGATGGTGCCGGGCGCGTAGACCTTGCCCTCGGGCGCGAATCTGCCCGAATTGAGGTTGAACGTGCCCCTCAGACCGTTTTTGTCAAGGATCTCAATGAATTTTATGTCCTGCTCAACGCCGTCGTCGTAGCTGAACGTAAGCGCCTTAGCGACGCCACCGGGATAACGCATGAATAACTGTGCCATAATTTGACCTCCGAGTGTGTTTATGATTTGTGTGAATTTTTAATATGCGGATAAAGTGCAGAGTGCAGAATGCAGAGTGCAGAGTTAAGGTAATTTTCGCTTCGCGAAAATATTTTATTGGAATTGTTTGGTGCGAGGTGTTTTGATTGATTCTTATGTAATTATATTACGGGTTTGTAGGGGACGGCGCCTCGACGTCCCGTGACAGCACAAAATTATTGCGTTGAATAAACTCAGGAACTATAATAATATTTTCTTGATATAATACACAGCGATAATTTAATAGGGCTCGGGACGTCGAGGGCGCCGTCCCCTACGCTTTCGCAATCATATTACGTGATAAAGCACGAACAGCTCACGTTCTTTCATTTAATTATATATCTAAAACCCTCATTTGTCAAGAAAAATCGGTTGACGGGGCGGGGAAAGTGTGATAAAATTATATCGGCGGTGGCAAAGTGCACAAAAATGCCTTCCTCGTTTTGTGCAAGTCTACAAAATGAAAAATGTTTTCATTTTCCGCGCAACCGCGGGCGGTGAAACGCTTCAATATAGGTGAAAGGCGCCAATCTCAAAATTATGCTAATTATTATAAAATCCGTTTTTTCGGCGGCTATGCCGACCGAAAAAACACCGCACAGGCGAGCAGGGCGAGCCCGCGCGCCGAGAGGAGCCGTCAAAATCTTCGATTTTGGCGGCGGCGATAAGCGCGCGTACCCCCGCCGTGCGGGTCTTCAATTGTAAAACGCAAGTTTTACAATTGGATATATAAGTGAAAGGAGGAATGAGGATGACCGACGAAAAAATCATAGAGCTTCTCTTCGCCCGCGATGAGCGCGCGCTTGCGGAGATCGAAAAGAAGTATTCAAATCTTTGCAAGTACACCGCGGGCAATTTTCTGAACTCCCGCGAGGACGTTGAGGAATGCATAAACGATATGCTCCTTGCCGTCTGGAATCACGTCCCGCCCGAAAAGCCCGAATGTCTGCCCGCCTACATCACCGTGCTCGTCCGAAACGCGGCAAGAACGCGCTCACGAGGCCTCGGTGCCTGGAAGCGAGGGGCAAACGTCACCCTCGTCGGCGAGGAATTCCTTTCATTGCTCGAGGACGAATTCGACGTCTGCGCCGCCTTTGAGTCGCGGATAGCGGGCGATGTGATAAATTCCTTCCTCGACCGTCTCTCAAAGAGCGAGCGAAAGGTGTTCATGATGCGCTATTGGCTCGACGCCGGCATCGAGCAGATCGCGTCGCAGACGGGATTTTCACATTCAAAGATCAAATCAATGCTCAAAAGACTGCGCGACCGCCTCGCGCAGGCACTCAAAAAGGAAGGTATTATCGTATGAGCTTACAAAGAAAAATGAACAACAAGCAACTGCTCGACGCGCTCGATCACATCGACGACCGCTTCGTCGCCGAGCTTGTCACCTCGCTGAGGCCCCCCGAGACGGCAGAAGGAGGCACAATGCAAATGAAAAACATCATCCGCTCGATAAAATACGCCGCCCTGCTCGCCGCCTGCGCGGTCCTGATGGGCGCCGCGATCCCGCTCGCAAGCTCGCTGATCGGAAGAATATCCCTCGGCACGGGCACACAGAGCGGAAATCCCGCGGGCAGTTCGGGAGAATATGCCCCGCTGAATTCGGAATCGAATTCCGAATCTGTCGAAAACGACAAAGAGCCATTGAAAGCGCAAACGGGAGATGCTTTTGACGGAACGCCCTACTTCAGAATGAGGAAGATTGGTGCCGACCGTTCTATGACTTACGAGATTTTCAATGTCAAGGGTGAAAAAATTGATCTTTGCGGCTGTAATTCCAATCCCTGCGTCTGCGTAGAATACAGCAGATGGCTCTGTTTTGGCAACATGATCTGTGTGATGGAGGAAGAACACTTCGGCTACACCACCTTCTTTGTCTATGATGTTTCCGACCCGAACAACATCAAACACACGAAGGTCACAATCGAAGGTCTTTCATACGATACTCACGAGATTTACGCATTGCCAAACACCCCCTATTTTTGCGCTCACCTCAAGGTCAACAATTCGGTCAACCATGGGCTTATCGATAATCTGATCGTTTTGGATTTATCCAAGGCTTTCGAGGGTAAGATCATCCGCCGCGATTATCCGAGCTACAAATACAGTGTAGATAAGCTCGACAGAGAAACCAAGCTCCTTTACATCGACGGCGAGGAAGTATACTTCGGCATCCAGGACAAGGAAACCGTTGGCATAACAGAGATAGCACGCGCCCTTCCGGGAGAAAAAACAACGACCACGCTTTTTGATGTCACCAACACCCGGCACTTTGGCATAAGAACCCATTTCATGATCGAGGATAACGGCACGATTCACTTCTTCCGCGAGGAAATGGATGACCTCAGCGCATACGGCTACTCGCTTTACCACTATATCTGGCGTGAGGGGTCGGAGGTTGAAAAGGTTCTCCGCGCCACCAATATCTGCGATTATATTCTGGCTGACGGCTATATCTATTATGCCGTGAACGATCCGAAGTACTCCCGTGATTTTTTGAATCACGATGTTTCTTATCATCTTTTCACTGATATGACGGGCGGCATAATCTATCGCTTGCCTGCCGCAGAGCTCGGCTACGAGCCCATGGTTGCCTGGACGCTTGGCGAGGAATATTATCTCTACGGCGTTACCGAAAAGAATCCCTCGCATGGAATTCTCCACGGTATTTCTTCAGTGCCCATATTTGTTCAAGGTGTGGACGGAGGTATTTCACTTTGGGCAAACAAGCAAGTTAGTGAGAATATTATTATGCACGTCAACCTCCTTATCGGCGACACCGGTAAAAATATCGTTATGAGCGAACTCGCCGGCAGCGGATTTTGGGGCTATTGGTCAATATCCGACGTCGGAGGCGGCATAAATATCAACTGGGAATACAAACCCGAATAATATTAACCCCCGCGCCGACCGCAAGGTTGGCTCGGGGGTTATCTATAGTTATTGGATAACGGATAGCAATACCCGTTGACTTTCATCGTAATTTAATTGTTAATATTTTGCGAATGTTACATCAGCTTGTTGACTTTCATCATAATTTTGTGTATAATATTATTAGATCAGCAAAATTGAGGTGAGCGTATGGATTACATTTCCGAACTTGCCGCTATTGCAAAGACGCATGGCGGAATCATTCAAACCAAGATCGCGGCGGAGTGTGGGATTTCCAAGGCGATGCTTTATAAGCTTTGCAAAGAAAATAAGATCCATCGCATTGCAAAAGGGCAGTACATTCTTCCCGATGAGATGCAGGATGAACTGTTGTCGATCAGTAAGCGCTCCGAGAATATTATTTTTTCTCACGAAACCGCGCTCTATCTTAACGGAATTTCCGACCGAACGCCCTTTGAACACACGCTCACAGCGCCGTCCGGATGTATTCCTTCTGCGGCGATAAAAGCCGAATGCAAGGTCTATTATATTAAACCGGAGTTGTTCCTGCTTGGTAAAACAACGCTGCGCACACCTTCGGGTAATTATGTTGCCGCATACGACCTTGAACGCACGATTTGTGATGTGATCCGAAGCCGCAACAAAATCGGAACCGAAACCTTTCTTGCGGCACTAAAACTGTATGCGGCAAGCCCAAAGAAGGATTTGAACAAACTAAACACTTATGCTAAAAAAATGCGGATATCCAACATTCTGCGTCAGTATTTGGAGGTGTTGCTGTGAGTAAAGCAATGAGCCTGAAGGCAAAGATACGCAATATTGCCAAGCAAAAAATCATTCCCGCGCAAGTTATTCTGCAAAACTATATGTTTGAGCGACTGCTCGTCCGCCTTTCCGCTTCCGAATACAAAGAAAAGTTTGTTCTGAAGGGCGGTATGTTGGTAGCTGCGATAGTTGGGCTTGACAATCGCGCAACCATGGATCTGGATACAACGATAAAAAATCTTCCTCTTACTCCCGAAGCGATCCGCAATGCATTGGAAGCTGTCTGCGGAATCGCTTTTGATGATGGCGTTACCTTCGAGATCGGAACGATCTCTCCCATTCGTGAGGATGACATTTACGGTGGATACCGTGTAATGCTGAATGCAAAGTTCGATACTCTGCTGACTCCGCTCAGCATTGATGTATCTACCGGTGATGCGATCACGCCCCATGCCGTGCAGTACAATTTCTCTGAAATTTTCGATGACGAGAAATCTTACGAACTGTGGGCATATAACATTGAAACCGTTATGGCAGAAAAGGTGGAAACTATTTTGCGGCGCGGTGTGTTCAATACCCGTCCAAGAGATTTTTACGATGCCTACATACTCAACACAACACAGAAATTCGACAAAGCGGTGTTCGATGCCGCTATAAGAGCAACTGCAAAACATCGCGGTACCACCGAACAAATTGCTGACACTCCGGCTATTCTTGCAAATATTGAGGAAAGCCCCGAGCTTAAAGCAATGTGGGATAAATACCGCAAACAGTTCGCTTACGCCGCCGATATTGAGTTTGACCAAATCATCGCGATTCTGAAAACGTTGGTAATATAATATTTTTGATGCCTTATTCAAATATTGACAACCGCGCAAATTAATGATATAATTAAAATGTAAAAATATATTCACCCGGAGGCCGAAATGAAACCCAAGCATATTCTTATCATCATGACCGACCAGTGCCGTGCCGATGCTCTCGGCGTTTATGGCAACACCTACGCGCAGACTCCCGCGATCGACGAGATCGCGAAGGGTGCCGCTGTCTTTAACCGCGCGGTCACTCCCTCCCCCGTCTGCGTTCCCGCGCGTCTTTCGCTCCTTGCGGGGCAGTATGTCAACCGCACGGGCAACTCGAACAACAACCCCAAGACCTGCTACACGGGCGAGGGCTTTTATTCGATGCTCACAAAGGCGGGCTTTGAGTCCTGCTGCGTCGGCAAGATGCACCACGTTTGGGACAGATACGGCCTTATGGGCTTCGGTGAGCGCCACACCCAGGAGGAAATGGCGCAGCCCGATGATGATTACACGAAGTTCATCAAAAATTCGCCCTACAAGAACGTCTTCGACTACAACGGTCAGCGAAGCGATATGTACTACGTTCCCCAGATAAGCCAGCTCCCCGCGGAGGCACATCCGACGCAGTGGATCGGCGACCGCTCGGTCGAGTTCATCGAGAAATGCGACCCCGAAAAGCCGATGTTTCTGATGTCCTCCTTCATCCATCCGCATCCGCCCTTCTGCCCGCCCGCGCCCTGGAACAAGCTCTTCCGCGAGATCCCCGAGGCTCCCTTCGTGCCCGAGGAAACGCCCGAGCTGAAATATCTGCTCCCGCCCGCATTTGACCTTGACACGCGACTCGATATGTCCGACACCGACATTCGCCGCGCGAAGAATTTCTACTACGCTTGCGTTTCCTTTATGGATTACCAGATCGGCAGGATCACCGACGCGCTCAAGGCGAAGGGAATGTATGACGACACCGTCATCCTCTTCATCTCCGACCACGGCGAGACCCTTGGCGACTACCGCCACGTCGGCAAGCGCACGATGCTCTCCTGCGCGAACCGCATCCCCTTCATCCTCCGTGTTCCCGGAATGGAGGGCGGCGAGCGAGTTGATCCCGTCTCCCTCGTTGACGTTGCGCCCACGCTCCTCTCGCTCTTCGGAGTCGATTACGATCCCGCCGAGTTCGACGGCATCGACATCCTCTCGGGCAAGCATTCGGAGGTCTACTCGCAGTATGAGTGCGGCGAGAAGGCTTGCTATATGGTCGCGGGCGCAGATGATAAGTTGATCTACAACGCCGCAAATGACAAATATGCGTATTTCACCGAATGTCCCGAGCACATAGACCGCTATGCCGAGGGCGGCGAGCGAGTTGAATATCTCAAGACTCTGCTCGACGCGCACATCGCCGCGGACAAATGCCCCGAGGCAAAGAACCCGAACAAGGGTGCCGGAAAGGCGGAGAAGAAGGAAAAGGTCTACGATTTCGCCGGCGACCGCATGGACCACAAGACCCGCCGCGCCGAAGAGGCTGCCCGCATCCCCGCGCCCTACAAGATCGATCTTCGCCGCTTTGTTGGTGACGATCCCGTATAAAACCCTGAAACAGTGAAAAAACGCGATTATTTGAAGATAACGCTATTCATTATCTGTTGTATCGCGATCGTTCTCTCATTTGATACCGACGTTTCGGGCGAATCCCTGCTCGGAATGGACCGTTCTGCGGAGCAATCGGAACATAACGATTGCTCCGCTCTCCTCACCATTGTTTCGGACACGGGCGAGAGCGAATCGCGCCACGGTATGCCCTGCTACGGGCACACTTTTCTCGTGCTCGAAAATACGGGCGAATCTCCCCTTATCTTTTGCGGACGCGAGATCGAGCCGAACGAAAACCTCACCTTCGGCTGGTGGACGATCAGCTCGCACAGCGGAGTCTGGTTCGGTATTGAGGCAAATTATATCTGCTCATTCGGCAGATACCCCGACCGTGTTGCGCTATCACGCGAGATCGACGGTGACGGTATAGCAAGGCTTTCCGACTATATCCTGACCCATGATCTCTACACGCCATTTGAAAACTGCGCACTCCGCGCGATCGCGGCGTTCAACGAGGCGATCCCCGAGGTACGTCAGCTCATGGCGGGTCCTTTCGTCACACCCGCGCGGGCGGTCGATGCGATACTCGCCGAGGGCGGATCTCACGAGGCGGCAATGGAGATCGAATTTTCCGATCAAACACCGAGCTGCGGATTCGGAGATGCGATCGAATACTATGATTTAGCCGCAAGAAAGGAGAAGGAATGACTCTTTTCTTTGCCAAAACAAAAAAGGCGGGCATAATTTGCGCCGCACTCGCGGTATTAATGCTCGCGGTCACGATTTTGACCGCATATTACGCGATAGGGAACTACCTTTGCGCCATCGAGTCACCCGTCCTCGTCGCGGAAAACGGAGACGCGCTCTTTCTCGGATACTACCTCATCGCAGCCGGGTATGCTGCCGTTTGTGTTTTGTCTGTTCTGTTTTGCATCTGCTTCGTGCTGAATGCGGTGAGGGTGCTTCGCAAGTGAACAGTGATTAGTGGACAGTGAACAGAAAGATGCGGGCAAATAATTTTGTTTCGTGTCTTTGGTTCTCGTTCAGCTAAATAATTTAATCACAAAAAACTCGGATATTGCAAACGCAATATCCGAGTTTTTATTGTATTGAGTGATTCAGCTTTACAAAGAACTGAAACGCCGAATTAAATTATCAACTCGCGTCTTTCTGTCCACTGTCCACTAACCACTGTTCACTCGAAAAGCGATCACTGATCGCTTTTCTCATCCTCGTCCTTCTTCTCGGAAAAGTCCATCTTATCGATATCCTCTCCTCGAAGGTCGGCTTTGATGCGTTCGAAGGCTTCGCGGTCGAGACGCTCCTTTTCGGCGCGTGCTTTTTCCTCTTCGGCGCGGCGGCGGGCGTTGGCTTCCTCGCTCTTGCGCTTCTTTTCGGCTGCGATCTCCTCGAGGGCTTCAACTGTGGGCTCGTCGGCTTCCATTGCGCACTTGAACTGATCGCCGTCCATGATCTCGTGCGTGAAGAGGTATTCGGCAACGAATTCGAGCTTCGATGCGTTTTCGGAGAGCAGCTTCTTTGCTACCTCGTAAGCCTCGGTGACGATCTTGTGGATCTCAGCGTCGATCTTTGCCGCGGTCTGACCCGAATAGTCCTGACGGGCGGAGAAATCTCTGCCAAGGAAGACGTCGCCGCCGCCCTGACCGTAGCGGATGGGTCCGAGCTCATCCGACATACCGAGTTGGGTTACCATCTTGCGCGCGATATTGGTTGCGCGCTCGATGTCGTTCGATGCACCGCCCGAGAAATCGCCGAAGGTCAGCACTTCTGCGGCACGGCCTGCAAGAAGAACGCTGATCTCTTCCTTGAGCTCCTCGCGGTACTCGCTCTGCTTATCCTCGGTGGGCACGTTGAGCGTGTAGCCGAGGGCGCGGCCTGCGGGGATGATCGAGATCTGATGAACGGGGTCGGGAGTGGGAAGGAGGTAGGAAACGAGCGCGTGTCCCGCCTCGTGATATGCGGTCTTGCGCAGCTCCTTGGGGTTGCGCTTCATCGACTTCTTCTGCGGGCCGGCGATGACCTTGATGAAGGAATCCTCGATGTCCTCCATACCGATCAGCGACTTGCCGCGGCGGACTGCAAGCAGAGCTGCCTCGTTGAGAAGGTTCTGCAGATCCGCGCCGGTAAAGCCCGCGGTGGTCTGCGCGATCTTTTCAAAATCGACCTCATCCTCGAACTTCTTGCCGCGCGCGTGAACGTGAAGGATCTCCTCGCGGCCCTTGATGTCGGGGTAGTTGACGGTGATCTGTCTGTCAAAGCGTCCGGGGCGGAGAAGCGCGGGGTCAAGGATGTCGGGGCGGTTCGTTGCCGCCATAACGATGATTCCCTCGTGCGCGCCGAAGCCGTCCATTTCAACAAGAAGCTGGTTGAGCGTCTGCTCACGCTCGTCGTGGCCGCCGCCAAGTCCCGCGCCTCTGTGGCGTCCGACGGCGTCGATCTCGTCGATGAAGACGATCGAAGCGGGAGCCTTGCGCGCGGTCTCAAAGAGGTCGCGCACACGCGATGCGCCGACACCGACGTACATCTCAACGAAATCGGAGCCCGAGATCGAGAAGAAGGGAACGTCAGCCTCGCCCGCAACAGCTTTGGCAAGCAGGGTCTTACCCGTGCCGGGAGGGCCCATCAGCAGAACGCCGTGGGGTATCTTTGCGCCGAGAGCGGCGAATTTTTCGGGATTTTTGAGGAATTCAACGATCTCCTGAAGCTCTTCCTTTTCCTCCTGCGCACCCGCAACGTCGGAAAAGAGAACTTTTTGCTTCGTGTCTGCGGGTGTCTTGACACGAGCCTTTGCGAAGCTTCCGGGCTTGCCGTTCTTGCCGCCGACCTGACCCATCATAAAGATCCAGAGTACGGCAAAGAGAATGAGCATACCCACATAGGGGAGTATGGATACCCACCAGGGCCAAACGGTCGCGGGCTCGTATTCATATTTGGTGATGATGCCCGCCGCGTGCTGCTCTGCGATGAGATCGCCGAGATCCTCGCGGAAGAAGGAGATGCTTGCAAGGCGGTAGTTGACTTTCGAATCGTCCTGAAGGGTCAGCCTGATGATCCCCTCGTTGTCAACGAAGAATTCCTTGACCTCTTGCTTTTGGAAATGGCTGACGATATCGCTGTAGCCGGGGTCCTTATCTCCCGTGCCCGTGAAAAGGGAGGAGAGAGTGAATATCAGAACGCCGACAACAATGATATAGATCAGTATTGTGCGGAAATTGCCTGAGCGTTTGTTCATTTGGGTTTATTGCCTTTCGTTAGTGAGAATATACTTCTTTTTTCAGCACTCCGATGAAGGGCAGAGTGCGGTATTTTTCATCGTAATCAAGACCGTAGCCGACAACGAATTCGTCGGGGATGATCTTTCCGACGTAGTCGGGCTCAAAGTTGACGACACGGCGGTCGGGTTTGTCGAGCATCGTGCAGGTCTTGACGCTTCTTGCGCCCGTCAGCTTGAGGTAGTCAACAAGGTAGGAAAGCGTGCGTCCGCTGTCGATGATGTCCTCGACGACGATGACGTCAAGGTTTGCCATATCGGCGCGGTGAAGGTCGAGCATAATGTTGATCTTGCCCGAGGAGGAGGTCCCGCTTCCGTAAGATGATACCTTCATAAAGTCGATCTCAACGGGGCGCTCGATCTTTTTCATAAGATCGCCCATAAAGACAACGCTGCCCTTGAGGATGCAGAGAAGGAGAAGGCCCTTTGAGCGGTCGGGGTAATCGCGGTCGATCTCGGCGGCAATGCGTGTGACTGTGGAGTCGATCTCTTCCTCGGAAACGAGCGTGTAGGCTATATCGTTTTTCATTTTTCTCTCTCCTTTTCTACATTATTATATATATTTCTCCATCTCGGCGATAAGACCGCCGGCGTATTCGGAAAAGCCGAGGTCGTTCGGGTGGAGTCTGCCGTCCCAGAAGAATTTGGAGCACTGGGGAAGGAAGGGGCGCGCATCGATGATGTGGAAGCCGTTTTTCGATGCGGTTTCGGCGATAAACTCGCAAGCCTCGTCAAGCGAGCCCTCGTATTTCTGCTTGCCCGATTTTGCATCGGCACGCCAGATGGGAAGGATCGCGAATTTTTTCGCATCGGCGTATATCTTTCCTGCCTTCTCGAAGAAAGCCTCGCACTTGGGGTGGAAAACCTCTTTTGTCGTGCCGCTCCAGTCGTTGGTGCCGTATGCAACGGTCACGACATCGGGCATGTAGGCTGTGTCGTCGAGAAGTATGCCGGGCACGAATCGCTCGCCGCCGATCGCCTGATTTACCGTGTATGCATCGAAATGCGAAGCGAGGCGGTTGACGTAGGATTTGGAGGGGAATTCGGCGTCGTAGCCCTGGGTGATGGAATCACCGAAGCAGAGAAGCTTCATCTTGTAATTGATGGGGTTGAGAGTCGCGCCGTCGTCTATCTCTATATTTGAAAGCTTGGTTGACGCAAGGTTGGGGAGCCAGAGGGTGATTCTGTGCTCGCTGCCGTCCACCGGAATGTAGTCGGAAACCTTCAGCGATATGTGACCCTTTTTGATCCAGGCGACCTCCTCGCCGAGATGCTTGCGGATTATGCCGTCGATGCAGACGTCAAAGTAATAGTATGTGCGGCTCGAGCCGTAATCAACCGCAAAATCGGTGTCAAATCTGTCAGAATTCGTCATAAAGTCGAGGCGGATGCCTGCGCTCGCCTTCGATTTGAGACGGAATCCGTTGTTTCCGCAGTTTTCGTAATAATCTTTTGCTCCCTGTTCATAACGACAGAAGGAAAAGACTCCGTCGTTCCGGGTTATCTCGAGCGCGCCCGAGGTTATCTTTTTTACGTCCTCAATTGTAAGCTTCATTTTTAGCCTCCGATTCAGTCTATGCAGTAATTTATTGTTAAGATCCCGCCCTTGTATCCGTCGGCGACGTCAAGAAAGGGCACCCAGACGATCTCCTCGCCGCAACAAATGACGGGCAGGGAGCGTCTTTTGGAAAGCTCGACGTGCGAGGCTTTCTCACAGATCAGCTTTTTTACGCTTCTGTGCATTCCGCGAATGAGGATACGATCTCCCTCGCGGCGCGGGCGCGCATAAAGCTGTCCCTTTATTTTATCAGCATTAATAAGAGCCGATGTTGATAAATTGTAAACTTGCGCGGAAGTATTTGTCAATTCGCTGCATGAAATGATAATTTTTCCGCTCCATAGGGGATTTTCGCCCATATTCAGTATCACGGGTTCGAACGAGGGATATGCAAGCGTTTTCTTTTCTCTGCCGTCGGCAACAAAAACTATCCTTCCGCCGAGGCATTCGGCGCGGACAGAGCCGGGCAGAGAGAGCGAGCCGCGGCCATCCTTTGCCATTCCGATCATGGCTTCAACGTGGATCGCCTCGGGCGCGGCACCTGCGCGGTGGGCGGCAACGGCAATGGCGCGCGATGCGATGGGGTGGGGAAGCTTTGCAATTACGGAAATTTCAAGGTCGTCGGCAAATTTCTCCGCCTCGCGGTCGAGAAATTCGCTGTCAAGCCTCGCGGATTCGGTGAATCGCGCAAAAGCGGCAAGAAATTCGGGATTGATCGCCTCGAGCTCGGGCAGAATATTGCTCCTTACGCGGTTGCGCGGGTAGGAGACGTCCGAGTTCGTGCGGTCGGTCACGAAGGGGTAGGAGTTTTCATTGCAAAAGGCGACGATGTCCTTTTTTTGATAGCCGAGAAGCGGTCTTTCCACAGCGCCGAAATTGAGCTTTCGATGCGAGGCGATCCCGCCCGCGCCCGAAAGAGTGCAGCCCCTCGTCAGCGAGAGAAGCAGAGTTTCTGCGTTATCGTCGGCATTGTGCGCCGTCAGCAAAACGGGGATGTTCTCGGCGCGCATCACCTGCTCGAAAAAGGCGTAGCGCACCTCTCTCGCGGCTTCCTCGAGGCTTTCGCCCCGCTCTTTTGCGATGGCGGGAACGTCGAGGCGTGCCGAGTAAAATTCGATTCCGTATTCGGTGCAGAGAGTGCGGCAAAAATCCTCGTCGCGTCTTGCCTCGTCACCGCGGATTTCGTGATTGATATGCGCGGCGCAAAAGCTGTATCCGCCCGTGCGGAGAAGATGGAACAGACAAACCGAATCCGCACCGCCCGAAAGCCCAAGAAGGTATTTTTTGTCCCTGTCGAGCGAAAGAGTAAAGTCTTTCATAATAATCTATCAGCCTGCGGGAGGAGGCGGGGGAGGCGGTGCGCCGTAATCGGGCGGAGCTTCCTCGTCGCCGCGCTTCTCCTCGATCGAGTAGAAGGTTGTGTAGCGGCCGATCCAGTTGAGATAGACCGTTCCCGTCGAGCCGTGACGGTTCTTGGCAACGATGATCTCGGCAACGGGCGCCTTGGTCACGTCAACCTTGCTCTTGTCGCCCGCGTCCATATAGTATTCGTCGCGGTAGATGAAGATAACGGTATCCGCATCCTGCTCGATCGATCCCGATTCACGAAGGTCGGAAAGCATGGGTCGCTTCGAGGTTCTGCCCTCGGTTCCACGCGAAAGCTGCGAGCAGCAGATGACGGGAACGTGGAGCTCCTTTGCCATCAGCTTGAGGTTACGCGAAATGTCCGCGACCTCCTGCACGCGGTTGTCGGTGTGCTTGTCGCCCTGCATAAGCTGGAGATAGTCGATAACGACAAGCCCGATCTTGCCCTCGCGGCGAAGCTTTGCCTTCATGCCCGAAACCGTGATGTTCGGCGTGTCGTCGATGAGAATATTTACGCCCGCAAGGTCAACGACCGAGTTTGCAAGCTTCTGCCAGTCCTGGGTCGAAAGGCGGCCGGTTCGCATATTGTAGCTGTCGACCATTGCATAGGAGGAAAGCATACGCTGAACGAGCTGTTCGTTCGACATTTCAAGCGAGAAGATGGCAACCTTCTCCTTGGTCCTGCGCGCGTAATTGAGCGCAATGTTAAGACAGAAGGAGGTCTTGCCCATACCGGGACGCGCGCCGACGAGCACCAGGTCGCTCTGACCGATTCCGGCAAGAGTGGTGTCAAGGTCGCCGTAGCCCGTCTGGATGCCGTCGAAGGCGTTGGGGTCATCATAAAGGATCGAAAGATTGCGGAAAATGGTCTCGAGTACCGAGGTCATCGGAACGAATCCGCGGCTGTCGCGGCCCATTGCGATCTCGGACATCTGCGCGGCGGCGTATTCAACAAGCTCTCCGACGTTCTCCTGCTCGGAGTAGGCGCGTTCGCTGATGTTGCCGCAGGTCTCGATCAGGCGGCGCATAAGGCTCTTTTCAAGCACGATGCGCGCGTAGTCCTTGATGTTGAGCGCGTTCGGGACCGCATCGGCGAGTGTGCGAAGGTAGACCTCCGCCTCGTCGCGGTTATATATCTTTTCCTTTTCAAGCACGTCAAGCAGCGTGACGTGGTCGATGTCGTGGTTGAGCAGGGAAAGCTGTTTCATCGCCTCGTAGATCTGGCGGTGCTCCTGAAGATGAAAATCCTCGGGGCGCACGGTGTCCGAGATCTGCGTCAGCGCGGGCGGGTCGATAAGGATCGAGCCCAGAAGCGCCTGCTCGGCAAGCATCGAAAATGGGAGCTTTTTTATAATGTCCTGATTCATTTTCAGACTCCGGAAGAGAGGAAATTATTTTTTGCAGACAAGAACGTTGATCTTTGCGGTGATCTCGGTGTAAAGCTTTGCGTCAACGGTGTAGGAGCCGTAGGAGCGAATGGGATGGTCGAGAACCATCTTGCGGCGGTCGATCTCGATGCCGTGCTGCTCTTTCAGCGCCTCTGCAATATCCTTTGCGGTGATGGAGCCGTAAAGCTTCTCATCAGCGCCGCAAGCAACGGGGAGTTTGACGAGGACCGAGGAAAGCTTCGAAGCGAGCTCGTTTGCTGCAGCCTTTTCGGTTTCGATCTTGTGAAGTCTGGAAGCTTCCTTGTTTTTAGCCTCGTTGAGTGCCTTTGCATCTGCAATGATGGCGAGCTTGCGTGCAAGAAGGAAGTTGCGCGCGTAGCCGTCGGAAACCTCGATGATATCGCCCTTTTTGCCCTGGGCTTTAACGTCCTGTGTAAGAATTACTTTCATTGTTATATCTCCTTGGAATTATTTACTATGGTCGATTGTGAAATTACGCAAATTTCAATAAAATTCGTTTTTTTGGTGGCTTTGCCGCCGAAAAAACACCGCCAAGACGAGCAAAGCGAGTCCGCGCGCCGAGGGGAGCTGTCAAAATCGCAGATTTTGGCAAGCGGCGATAAGCGCGCGCATCCCCGCAAAGCGGGAGATCACTTGTAAAACGCAGTTTTACAAGTGGCTTCTTTAGTTGTCGTTGCCATCTAAATAGGCGTCTATCGCGCCGCGGAGCTGTTCAAGCACCTCGCGGGAAACGGTGTTTTTGACCTGCGCGCCTGCGGAGTCGAAGTGTCCGCCGCCGCCGATCCGCTCAAGAATGAGCTGAACGTTTATCTTGCCGTTCGAGCGCGCCGAAATGGCGATCTGATCGTCGGTGCGGATAAGCACGAAGGCGGCGTCGATGTTTTGAACCGTCAGGAGAGTATCGGCAGTTTTTGAAGCCGCAATGCGGTCGTCGGGAGTGCCCGAGCCCTCGCAAACGGTGATGGCGATGCGGTCGCGGTAGAGGCGGACCTCGCTTCCGAGCTTCGATTCGGTGACAAAGGAATCAAGATCGGCAAAGAAGAAGGTGCGCGCGAATTCGGGATCTGCGCCCGCGCCGCGGAGGTAGAGCGCCGCAGAGAAGGTGCGCTCGGATGTGGTTCTGGTGAAGTTTTTGGTGTCAAGCATAATGCCCGCAAGCATAACGTTTGCCTCGTGGCGCGAAAGCCTGATGCTTCCGAGAGCGCCCTGCGAGAGCGCGGAGATCTCAAGGATCTCGCTGACAAGCTCGCTTGCCGAGGACGCCGAGGGCTCGATGTATGCGATAAGGGGCTCGCGCTCGAATTCCGCGATCTTGCGGTGATGGTCGATGATGACGGTGTTAAATACGTTCGCCGCAATATCGGGCGACTCGACGATCTTCATATTGTTGACGTCGGTCATGATAAGAAGCGTGTCGGAGCGGATCATGTCAAGCCCGCGCGCCGTGCCGATGAAGATGTCCTCGTATTCGGGCATAGCCTCGATCAGCTTCGGTGTGCAGCACTTGAAATTGGGATTGCCCTTGTCCACAACGATCTTGACGTTCGGGTTATAGGCAAGCGCGAGGCGCGCGATGCCGATGCAGGAGCCGATCGAGTCGAAGTCGGGGCTCTTGTGACCCATAACGATGACGTTGCCCGCCGCGCGGATATGCTCGGCAAGCTTGTCGGAAATGACTCGCGCACGAACCTTGGTGCGTTTTTGGTTGATCTTTGTCTTTCCGCCGAAGAACTCGATGCCGTCCTCCTTGCGCAGAGCGACCTGGTCGCCGCCGCGCTGAAGTGCGGTCTCGAGAGCGGATTGCGCGTTTGCGCTTCTTTCGTTGAAATTCTCGCCCGCGTTGCTGACGCCCATCGAAACGGTGACGGACATACTTCCGTCGCCGAAGCGGACCTCGCGGATGCGGTCAAGAATGTCGAATTTGCTTTCGGTGCAGTCGGGGAGGCGATCCTTCGGAAAGAGAAGAAGGTATTTTTCGCGGTCGTATTCGCGGAGAAGTCCGCCAATCGACTGTGCCCATTCTGTGATGATCTCCTCAACCTCTGCCGCCGCCTCACGGTATGAGCCCTGAACGTACTGCGCCAGCTCCTCGAGGTTGTCGACAGAAATGTAGGCAACAACGGGGCTTTCGCGGTCGATGCGGACCTCGAGCGCTTCAAGCTCGGAGCGATCCTCAAGGGTCGTCATCCAATAGTCGCGGTCGGGGGCTTCCATAAGGTAGGAGTATGCGTAAAAATTCTTGCCCGAAACGGTGATGACCTTTTTGCCGACGGCGGTGATGATCTCGCTCATCGGAACGCCCGACATGACCGAGAAATTCTTGCCCGCCAGAGCCATCTGGTTTGCCGCGCCGCAAAGCTCGAGCATTTTTTTGTTCGACCAGAGCATCTTGCCGTCCGCGGTGGTGATGACGGAGGGGAAATCGACCTGCCTTACGACCTCGCTTATGAGGTGTTCGAGCGAATTAGCCGTTTCCTCGGTCTTGTGCCTTTTGTAAGTAAGGTAGGCAAAGTAGCAAATCGCCGCCTCGAAAACTGCAAAAACGAGTATGAAAACGAGCGCAATGGTGATGATCGGGATCTCGGTCAGCGCCGCCGCGCCGAGCGCAACGATCAGAAGGACAAGTCCCGTGCCCGCGCTCATCAGCGTCAGGTCAAAAGAGCTGATATCGTAGCTTTTGTTTGAAGACATTGCAGAAGTAGCTCCTTTACTTGTTTATTTTCGATCTCATCTTGGAGAAGAGGAATCTGTATACGGGTCTCATTGAGTATGCGATCCCCACCGAAATGAAGAGCGCGAATCCCACGGAGGGGGAGAGAAGAAAGATAACGACGGGCAAGAGACGGAGCGCTTTCGGCGTTACGTAAAGCCTTGAGGCAAATCTCTTCGCGAGATATTCGCTTGCCCCGCGGAATCCGAGCGCGGTGAAGGGGAGGGAGAGCGCAATGATGATGTTTTCGGTGACCGTGGCGTGGAGCTCATAGTCCGCGCCCTCGATCATAAACGCCGCCGAAAGGAAGAAGCAGAAAAGATAGATGATCCCGCTTATCGGCGAGAGAGTCAGCTTTGCCATCTCCTCGGGGATCTTGTCTCCGACACCCGAAGCGCGGAAGAGGGTGTTCGCCAGCGAAAGCGAAACGAAAACGACCGCACTCGCGGCGGCAAAGATGAAGCCGGGCGAGATGTTTATGATGTAAGCGGCAAGCATTTTTGCCGTATCCTCGGTGATGATCAGAAATTCGGAATTAAGGGAGGCATATGCGTTTGCAATGCTCTCGCGCACTGTGTCTGCGACCGCCGCAAGGTCGCCGCCCGAAGCAAGGAAGAAAGAAAGTCCCGCGGTAAGCGCAATGCTCGTCAGCGCCGCCGTTGCGAATGTCAGACCCTGTCTCGGAAGCATCAGCGCGGCAAAAAGTCCGACCAAAACGGGGATCAGCGCGGGAATTGCGCTTATCGGGTCGATTGCCACAGCGCCAAGTGCGTAAGCCACAGCCGCGCAAGCAATGGGAGCCCAAACTCTTCCGCCGAGGGTGAGATAAACGGTCGCGCCGACGGTGAATATCACGCCGATATAAAGCGCGGGAGCCGCAAGCTCGCCCGTCATCATAAAGGCAAAGAGCGCGGGGCAAAGAATGCCGACAACGGGAAGTATCTCGCGCGCCGTCATAAAGACGAGCGAAGCGATCACAAAGAGCGCCGCGCCCGAAAATACGGGCACCTCTCCAAATATGGGAGTAAGCGAGCCAAGAAGCACTCCGAGCGCAAAGATCAGCACAAGCGGAATGCGGGGTTTGAAGCCTTCAAATATTCTGTTTTCGCTTTTGACGTTTTCCATAAGCGATATTTCTCCAATTATAATATTACATTATAATATTGTATCATATTTTTTTATATTTGTAAATAGAAAATTATTGAATATGGAATGAATTTTAGGTGAAAACAAAAAAGAATGGCTTCCCAGCGGCAACGAAGGCAAGGAAAGCCATTGAGAATAATAATGTGAATAATAAAATGATGGTTAGCTGCGAAAATAATGATGGTTAGTTACGCTAATAACAAAACGAAAGCCAAAACGCAAATGTTCGCACTTGCAAGCAGGGGTGAAGGGGGCGGCAGCCCCCTTCATCGCTTACGATGTCATCCTGAGGCGGCGTCCGCAGACCGCCTGCCGCCGAAGGATCTCGTGACGCGCAAATTGTTCTTTGCGCGTCGCGGTGCTGGCGAAGTGGTCTGCACTGCACCAAAAAAACTAAATATATATGAAAATGTAAAATCACTGTGTAGTTTCAAAATTACACAGTGATTTTTTTATGTTG
>JAFQGP010000132.1 GCA_017415485.1 Clostridia bacterium | reverse complement strand
GGAAAATGGAGGCGTAAGCCGAGAAGACAGACCTACAGTTTGCCGAAGGCAAACATTGGATCATCGTGACGCGCAAATTGTTCTTTGCGCGTCGCGGTGCTGGCGAAGTGGTCTGTACTGCACCAAAAAACTAAATATATATGAAAATGGAAAATCACTGTGTAGATTCATAATTACACAGTGATTTCGTTTGTGTTGACTTTAGAATGTGCGAACAAAACACTTTGTCAAAATTATACGGTAATTTACTGCAGACTTCATCGTTATGGCACCGCGCCGCCCTTGTAAATGGGGGCGGCACGAGATCCTTCGGGCACCACACGTCTGCGGACGTGCCCTCAGGATGACATCGTTTTTCTTGCAGGGGGCTTCGCCCCCTGCACCCCTATTAGAAATTGCGAACACAGTTGCTTGACCATTATTGTGCAATTTGACATATTGTTTTTCCATAAACAAGTTTGTCAGCAGTCTGAATGAGTTCGGTAAACACCGAACTCATTTTTAATTTAGATCATTTCACCTCTGCGCCAAAGGGGCAGAGTGCAAGGGTCATAAGCTTGAAGCCCTGGAGTCCGAAAGGAATTCCGACTATAGTAGCACAGCAGAGAAGGCTTGCGAAGAAATAACCTACGGCAAGTTCCCAGCCCGCGAGTATCATCCACACCATGTTGGCGATCGGATGCTTCTCGAGGTGGACGACCACGTTTTTTCCAAAGGGGGCAAACGTGAGCTTGGCAGCCTTGAAGCACTGCTTTCCAAAAGGAATTCCGATAATGGTTATTGACAGTAATACGCCTGCAAAAAACCAACAAAGCGAGGTGAAAATTCCACCAAGCAGAATCCAGATAACATTACCCAGACATGACATGGTCAGAATCCGTCCTTTCAAATATTTTTAAGCGAGCAGCGAAAGCAGCTTCTCCTTCTTGCAATATCCAACGTTCTTTGCCGTTTCCTGTCCGTTTTTGAAGACGATGACGGCGGGGATGGCGTTGATGGAAAAAGCGTTTGCAAGCTCGCCCTGCTCATCGACGTTGATCTTGCCGATCTTGACCTTGCCTTCGAGCTCTTTTGCAACAGCCTCAAGCTCGGGCGCAAGCATCTTGCAGGGGCCGCACCAATCGGCATAGAAATCGACGATCACGGGGATATCCGATTTCAGAACCTCTTCGTCGAAGTTTTCGAGTGTTATCTTAACTTCCATTTTCTTATCCTTTCGGCTTGTAGTAGAGCATACAGTGGCAAAATCCCTCGAATTCGGGATCCTCCATCTGTTCGCGGAACTCGCGGCAGATACACTTGGTGTCCTCCGACTGCTCGCGGCGGCAGGGGCAATAGCCGCCCCTCTGTTTAAGTCCCTCGCGGACGATCTTTACCATCTCCGCATCGGGATTGAGCTGGATCTTTGCAGCCATTACTTCTTGAATCTCTTTCCGGTCTCGTTGAGGTAGGTGCACATTGCGAGAGTCCAGTCGGTCTGGATGATGTCGTAGCCGCGGTCAGCAAGCCAGCCCCAACCGTACTCGGGAGAGATGGTGAAGGAGGTATCGTCGGAATGTCCTGCAGCAAGCTGCGACTTGTAGTTATAAATGATAGCGTTTGCCCATACGAGCTTGTTGTCAGCGTGGAGCTTGTCGATGAACTGGGTAGAACCAACGCCCTCATTCTCATCGGTGAATACGACCTCACAGCCCACATAGTTGATGTTACGGCGCATCATTTCCTCGTGGATACCCTCGTCCTTTTTTACGATGGGAAGATAGTAAACCTCGGGAGCGTATTCTTCAACGATGTCAAGGATCTCGGTCTTGGGAGAAGACTTAACTACGATCTGATCGAGCATACCGTGCGCACGGATAGCATCGGAGATCTCGCGGGGATGATCCCAGAACTTGTCGATGTTTATGTAGCAACGGCCCTTGAAGGTGTTGAGAACTTCCTCAAAGGTGCAAAGACCGAACTGGGTGTAGTCGCGGTCGTAGTTTACGTAACGAAGTTTGCGGATCTCCTCGTCGGTGAGCTGAGGGAGAGAAACCTTGCCCTCGGTGCCGAGGTAGTTGAGGTGGCGATACTCCATCTTGGGATGAAGGATCCAAAGGGTGCCGTCAGCGGACTTATTGAGGTCGACCTCGATCATATCCGCGCCGTGGCGAACTGCGATCTCATAAGCAGCCATGGTGTTGCAGGGGATGTTACCTCCGCACTCGCCGCGGTGTGCGGCAACGATGATACGCTCGGAAGCGTCTTTCATAAGATTGAATGCCATTTTAATTTCTCCTTCTGTTAGGATTTTTTGTTATGACTATATTTTACCACAAAAATCCCATCTTGTCACCACTTTTTTGAAAAAAATATTGCTTCTCTTGACATATATTTCTTTTTATGATAAAATAGATGCATTAAATTTAAGAGGGAAACGATATGAACAACACTATAAGAAAGCTTCTTGCGCTTCTTGCGGGCGTTTTGATCCTCTCGTCTGTATTCTGCGCTTGCGCCGAGGATATTCCCGCAGACACCACATCTCTCAACGAAACGACCGAGCAAATAATCACCGAGGCACCTGAGACCGAAGCACCCTCGCCGAGTGAATACACAATTCTTTCGGGCAAAGAAGGACTTTTCTCGATCGTCCGCCCCGAGGAGCTTGCCTCGAGCGACGTTGTCGTTACCGCCGCAATTGAGATCAGAAAGTTCATAAAAGATCGCACGGGCGTTTCACTTAAGCTCGGTGACGACTGGATCGCCGCGGGCAAGGAGCACGATCCCGAAACTTTCGAGATCCTCGTCGGTGCAACTTCTCACCCCGAAAGCGCACAGGTTTTGGCTTCGATCGGCTACGGTGACTACGCCATCCGAGCCGTCGGCAACAAGATCGTCGTTGTTTCTTACAGCGACGTCGGATACGAGGAGGCGCTGAAAAAGTTCACAGCACTTCTCCGCACGGGCATTAAGGATGAAAAGCTCACGCTCGCCGCAGAGGACATCAATATCGTCGGCACCGTTGAAAAGATGACGGCTTCCCTGCCCCTTTACACGGGCGGAGAGATCAACGCCGTTGCAAACGCGGGCGACGGATGTTATTGCGTCGTCATCGGCGAAACGAATGCGGATGAATACAAGACCTACCTTTCCGCGCTTGCGGGAAAGGGCTACAAAACCCACGCCTCGAATGACATCGCGGGCAACCTCTTCTCCACGCTCTACACCGAAAATTATACCGTCAACGCGGGATTTTACAAGAACTATGAAGAGGTCCGCATCGTGATCGAGCCCTTCAGCGAGAACACACTTCCTCTTGTAAAATCGGATCTCAAAGCAGTTACGACTCCTCAGCTTACGATGATAGGTCTTGACAACCTCATCGGCGCAGAATATCAGAACAACGGCCTTTGCCTTGTCTACCGACTCGCGGACGGCAGCTTCGTCATTGTTGACGGCGGACATTCCGAGGACGCGGCAGTATCTGCGGCTGACATCATCGCCGCTCTGCGCGAGCAATCGAAGGATTACGCCAAGTCGGACGCCGACATCCGCATAGCCGCCTGGATCATCACCCACCCGCACAGCGACCACTTCGGTACTCTTGTCAAGGGCTACAGTCAGTTCACGAAATTCAAGGTCGAGCGCGTTTTCGCTAACTTCTGGGACGAGGGCACTTTCGAAGCCTTCAAGAGCGCGAAGGACACCTTTGCGTCCGGCAAGTACACCACCTACACGCAAACACCCGGCATTGCCGAAAAGCTCGGCGCGGAATACATCGTTCCCCACGTCGGTCAGGCTTGGTGGATCGGCGGCACGAAATTTGAATTTCTTTACACACTCGAATCCTTCCTCCCCCGCACCACGCCCACCTTCAACACCTCGTCCCTCATCTTCCGAAGCGTGACAACAGATGCCTCGGGCAAAGAATACAAGGTCATGGTGACGGGCGACGGCACGGGATATACGATGCAGATAATCGCCGATACCTTCAAGGAAGAGCTCAAATGTGACGTCGTTCAGCTCGCGCATCACGGCTCGATCACAAGCGGAAACAGCGGCGGCACACAGAAGGCATACGAATACATGAGCCCCTCCGTCCTTTTCTGGCCTGTCGGGCAGAAGCATTACGCGACGGTCAAGGAATACACCTACAACCACGTTCTGCACGACTCGCGCAACCCCAACTTTGCCGAGCTTTACATTGCCGGCTGGCAAGGCAATTCGGTGACGATCTCGCTCCCCTACACCCTCGGCACGGCACAGAAAAAAGTAGTTCTCGAACCGTAAACAAGCACAATTGTAAAACAAATATTATTTCAGGAGGATCAAAATGAAACTCAATTATAAGCTTTTGGCGCTCTTGCTTGCGCTGATACTTGCATTTTCCGCTTTTGTCGGATGCACTCCCGGCGGAAATACAGACGAAACGACCGCCGCAGTCATTGACGGCACCGAAGCACCTGAAACCGAGCCGATACCCGAAGGCCCGACGCTTTACACTCTCATTTCGGGCGGCGAATCGCACGTAAGGATCGTTCGTCCCGCCGATGCAGATGCGAATTCAAAGGTCGTAAAGACCGCAATAGAGCTCAGAAAAACGATCAATAACGTCACAAAAGTTTCCCCCGAGCTCGGCGATGACTGGATCAAGGACGGCGCGACACACGATTCCTCCGCACTCGAGATACTTATCGGCGCGACAAACTATCCCGAGACCGCAGAGGTTACAAAGGGTCTGACCTACGGCGAATATACCATCAAGGCTGTCGGAAACAAGATCGTCATCTTCTCATATACCGACTCGGGCTACACCAAGGCGATAAATCAGCTGTTTACGCTCATTCATAAATCGCTGACCGAGGAAGCGGACGGCACAAAAACGCTCACCCTCGCATCGGATCAGCTTGACATCAAGAATCAGAGCGAGGCGATGACTGCGGCTCTGCCTGTTTACGAGGGCGGCACCTTCTCCTCGATCACAGATATGGGCGACGACTGTCTTGGCGTTATCATTGAGGACACCACTCCCGAGGAATATAAGACCTATCTCACCAAGCTTGAGGGCGCGGGTTATCAGACCTATTCCTCCAACGAGATCGTCGGCAGCCTCTTTTCCACCCTTTACACCGACAAATATACGGTAAACGCAGGCTACTATAACAATATGGACGAGGTCCGCGTCATCATCGAGCCCTTCGCGGAGGACACCCTTCCCACAAAGAAGAGCGACGCCGCACCCGTTACCACATCGCAGATCTCCATGATAGGCGTTGAAGGCATCTATAACGGCAGCTATCAGCAGAACGGTATGTGCATCCTCTACCGCCTTTCGGACGGCAGCTTCATCATCGTTGACGGCGGCCACCACGGCAACTCCGGCATCTACGCCGCAAATATAATCAAAGCTCTGCGCGAGCAGTCGAAGGACTATGCCAAGACCGACAAGGAGATCACCATTGCCGCTTGGATCATCTCGCACCCGCACACCGACCATTTCGGCACTCTGATGAACGAATACAAGCAGTTCACCAAGTTCAATTTTGAACGCATCATGTGCAACTTCTGGCCCGAGGAGGCATTTGAGACCGCAAAGAAGACAACATCGAGCTTTGCATCGGGTAATTACAAAAACTACAACAATACCGTAAACGTCGCGCGTGAGATCGGCGTTGACTACGTCGTTCCCCACGTCGGTCAGGTATGGTGGTTCGGCGACACCGCATTCGAATTCCTTTACACCATCGAATCCTATCTTCCCACAGTAGCAAACGCATTCAACACCTCCTCGATCATCTTCCGTTCTATCACTTCGGATGCATCGGGCAAGAAGACGACCGCCATCATCACGGGCGACGCAACGGGTCACGCCTTCAATATCTGCAACAAGATGTATAAGAACGAGCTCCAGTGCGACATCATGCAGGTGGCACACCACGGCGGCGGCACGGGCGGCTCGAACAGCGGAACTCAGTCCGCATACGCGCTTATGAAGCCCTCCGTCATCCTCTGGCCTGTCGGACAGAACTATTTCCCCAACGTCGAGGCGAACACATACAACCACGTTCTCCTCGAAGGCAAGAACCCCAACTACGCCGAGCTCTACGTCGCCGGCTGGCAGGGCAACACGGTAACTCTCCCGCTGCCTTACACGCTTGGCACGGCGATCACTAATAATATTGTTGAACCTAAGTAATAAGTTGCTAGCTACTAGTTACTAGTTGCTAGTTTAAGGTAAAATTCCTCGTCGAAAGGCGAGGAATTTTCATTATAAAAAACAAAAATCCGCGCCCAAAGTCGGGTTCTCATAAGAAAGTTTGCTTATGGTACGTAGGTTTGCTACGCTGTAAACAAATAATTATCGCCGACAGAAAATCTGCCGGCGATTGTTTTATTCTGTTCGATAAATTGGAATTTGTCAAATACTGATGATCTCTCTTATTTTTTGAGCATAATCGTTGCCGTGGTTTATGGAAAATTCGCCGTGATACAATTTTGGCAAAACTTGTAGTGTACTTTTTGGCAAGGCGTTGTGAATATCCACGGCTGATTTTCT
>JAFQGP010000131.1 GCA_017415485.1 Clostridia bacterium | reverse complement strand
GTATATCGAAAAGAATTTATAATAAGGAAGAAGCCGGCTCAAAGTAGAAATTTTGAGCCGGCTTCATTATTCAATATTTGGTCAATATTCAATCTTAAAATAATCAAGATACTTCTTGAATTTATCCTGCGCGGCAAGGCAAGTATCAAGCAAGTATCCGCGCTCGCGAGTCCACTCCGATAGTCCGCGATAGTAAAACATTTTCAGATCTTCATCAATTATGAAAGGAACTATGTTGTTTCGCAGGCATTCTTTGAAGAGAATGAGTCTGCCGACACGCCCGTTGCCGTCTTGGAAAGGATGTATGAATTCAAAACGATGATGAAAATCGAGTATTTCCTCAAGCGATTTTTCTTTTTTGGCGTTGTAGCTTGAAATCATAGACCTCATTTCATACGCTACATCTTCGGGAGGAGTGGTTTCTCTTCCACCGACTTCATTGGGCAACTTTTTATATTCGCCCACGGCAAACCATTTTTTTCTGCTGTCGGACGTTCCGTTTTTGAGAATGCGGTGAAGCTCTTTTATAAAGCTCTCCGTAAGCAGATTTGATGCATTTTCAATGATCAGATCAATGCATCGGAAGTGATTTGCGGTTTCGACAACGTCATCGACCTTTACACTCGCATCCGCAATTCCGATTGTGTTGGTTTCAAAAATATATCTTGTCTGATCGTGAGTAAGACGGCTGCCCTCCATATGATTGGAATTATACGTCAGCTCGATCTGTATTTTATGATAGATTCCACCCGAAACAGCGGATTCCTTTTCGCGCTTCAAAATATCGAGAAGCGAATCGGATGCCGCATCTTTGCGAGGTTTTCGCATCGGCTTTTGCGTATCTTCGGGGATCATCCAGGTTTTGCCGAGAATAATTGCACCTGCAACGCGTCCTTCTGAACAATAATTACGCACACTGCGCTCCGATAATTCCCACTTTGTTGCCGCTTCGGCTGCAGTAATATATTTCATAAATAAGACTCCTTTTTTATGTGTATATATTATACCACATTATCGGCAAAATATCAATAGAAATTTCAAATAAAAATGCAGTTATTTTGCCGATAACGGCAAAATAACTGCAAAAATACAATTAAAAACCGAGATAATTTGCCGATAACGGCAGAATTACTGTCAGATTTCAAGCACGTCTCCGTCGCTCGGATGAAGAATCTCAAAAGGATACTTGCCCGATGCGGCGAGATCGGCGATGTCGCCGAATTTGCGCTCGGAGGCGTGGGTGAAGCAGAAGCGTTTGGTCTTCACGCGGTCGAGGTAGGGCGTCAGTTCGGGGATGCCGAAGTGCGCGAGCTCGCAGACGATGAGGTCGTATTCGCGCTCGAATGCCACCTTCGGAAAATCGTCTTTTGCAAGCTTCTGTGACATATCGCCCGTAAACAAGATTCGTTTGCCTTCAATCTCAATATCCATCGCAGCGCTCAGGTGCGCGTCGTTTATGTGTTTTGTCGGGATATAGGAAAGCTTGATATTTTCGTCCTCAAATTTTGTTTCTGCCGTTGCAAGATGCAGACGAAGACGGTCCTCGGGGTATTTTGCACCGGGGGATACTGCATTCAGAACCGCGTGGATGGCGTCAATAACAGCCTGCGAGGTCAGATAAGCGTCGTAATTCGAGTTCTTCCAATACCACTGCGAAAGATCGATGAAATGGAAAATGCCGTTTATATGGTCGCCGTGACAATGCGTGGTGAATATCGCGCGGACATCCTCGTATTTTACTCCTGCGCGCAAAACTTCGTCGTAAATTGGCGCACCCGCGTCGATTATATATGCGGCGCCGTTTGTTTGTATCATAGTAGAAGAGCAATGTCTTTCCGCCGAAGGAACACCGTGAGATGTGCCCATAAATGTAATTTTCATTATATTTCTCCTAATAAAATGTCTCCCGACGTTCGGGAGACATTTGGTTTATTCGGTAGTCACTCCGAATGATTTAAGATTTTCAATTCCGAGCTTGATGCCTTCGATGCAGTCGTTCGGACCTTCGTATTCGATCGAAACGTAGCCGTCATAGCCAGCCTTTTTGAGGATGGCGATGCAACGTTTGACGGGAATGTCGCCCTCGCCGACGGCACAGCCGACAAGTTTGCGGCAGCCGCGGGTGTGGTAGCCCGTCGCGAAGTCCTCGTCAAATTCGTGAACGAACCAGTCTTTTGCGTGAACGTGGACGGCGTAGGGAGCGAGTCGGGAAACAGCCATTGCGCTGTCCTCGTCAACGCAGGCGAAGTTGCCCATATCGACGAGCAGACCGTAGTTCTCGTGTCCGACGGCATTGAAGAGCTTTTCAACGCGGTAGCTGTCCTGCGCGATCTGGCCGTGGTTTTCGGAGCAAGTCCTGATGCCGAGGGTAGCGGCATACTCGGTGACTTTGCGCGCATTAGCGGCGATGGTGGGAAGCATAAGCTCGAAGGAGCGCGCGTCCGCCTCATTGCCGTAAGCCCAGCAAACATCGTGGCGCATTACCTTTGCGCCGAGGATCGCGGCAACGTCAAGCTGATCGCAAAGACGCTTGATCTCTTTTTCGGCATCTTCACCCTTCTTGAAAAGGTTCGCGCCGATGGTGTATGCGTTGATATCCATACCGTACTTGTCAGCCTCGGCACGGATGAGCTTTGCGTATTCCTTCTGCTCCTCAAGAGTGGGAGCCTTGCCCTGCTCGGGGCAGAGATCAATGAATTCTATCGCGCGCAAACCGAGGTCGTAAGCCGCCTTGACCGTGTCAAGCTGCGAAAGCTTGCCTGCGCGGATATACTGTTGGAATGAATATGAGCTGACGGAAATCTTCATAATCAAAGACCTGCCATGCTCTTCTTGAGGTGCTCAACAGCGATGCCGATGTCCGCTGCGGGATCTTCGCCGCACTCGCGCTCGATGGTAAGGAAGCCCTTGTAGCCGATGTCCTTGAGAGCCGCGAGGTAAGCGGGGAAGTCAACGCTGCCCTGACCGAGCGGAACCTCCTGATAGAACTTCTTGCCCTGGAACTCTTCCGGAACGGGATGAACGACGCGGTAAACGATCTCGGGTCCAACGTCGAGGAGCTTAACGCCGTCCTTGGCATGGGTGTGAACGATGTACTTCTGAAGATTATAAACAGCCTGCACGGGGTCGTCGCCGGTTACCATTACGAGGTTTGCGGGGTCGAGGTTGACGGAAACGCCGGTCGAGCCGAGCGAATCAAGGAATTCCTTGAGAACGATGCTTCTCTCGGGACCCGTCTCGATCGCAAACTTCGCGCCAACGCTGTCGGCGTACATAGCAAGCTCGTGGCAAGCCTCCTGAAGGATCTTGTAACGCTCGTGGTTCTTGTCCTCGGGAACAACGCCGATGTGAGTTGTTACAACGCCGGTTTCGAGATCGGCGCACATGTCGATGATTCTCTTCGACTTTTCGATCTTCTCAGGATTGAGCTCGGGGTGAGTGAATCCGCCGCCGCCAAGGTCGCCGCAGATAGCGGAGAACTTGAGACCGTGACCCTTTGCGAAGTTAAGAAGCTCGCGGCGATCTTCTTTCGAGAAGTTCTCGGGAGCGTGAATGCCCTTTGTGCAGTAGATCTGAAGGCCCTCGATGCCCATCGAAGCCGCCTTCTTTATTGCTTCGTGTGTCTCCATCTTAAAGGAGTCAACGATTGCGCCAATAGGAAAATAACCCATGATATACCTCCAAATATAATTTATAGTTATGTGGATTGTTCAAAATATAATAAAATCCGTTTTTTCGGTGGCTTCGCCGCCGAAAGAACACAAGTTTACAGGCGAATCTCTTCGCCGCGCTCTGCAGACTGATAGAGAGTGTCAAGCAGACGCATACTGTTGAGGATATTGTCAATGTGAGAACGGTTCTTTTCACCTGTCTTGCAAGCCTCGAAGAAAGCCTCGTCCTCGCAAAGATACATGTTGGGAATGTCATATTCGGGCTCGAAGGATTCGAGAGTATCACCCGAATAGAAGGTGAACTTCTTGCCGTAAGCAAGACGTGCGCCGCCCTTGTCACCCATAAAGTCGATGAACATTTCGTTCTGACCGATGTTCTGCGCCCAAGCACCGTTGAAGGTGATCGAGGAGCCCGATGTGCGGATAAAGCCCGTGATCATATCGTCAACGTCGTTGGTTCCCTCGGGATCCATGGTGTCCTCCGCCCACATGCTCTTGTAGGTATAGGACTTGATGTCCTTTGCCATTTCGTTGTAAGCGTTGCAGGAGAGGGTCTTCAGCTCGGGCGAGCCGAGGATGTAGAGGATGAGATCGAAGAAGTGAACGCCCCAGTCGATAAGAACACCGCCGCCCGATTCTGCCTTGGTGGTGAATGCACCGCCGAGACCGGGGATGGAACGGTGAGAGCGGAAGGAGCAATAAACGTGGTAGATGTTGCCGAATTCGCCGCGCTCGTTCATCTCGCGAA
The DNA here is from genome assembly GCA_017415485.1 of Clostridia bacterium. Taxonomy (GTDB): domain Bacteria; phylum Bacillota; class Clostridia; order Oscillospirales; family CAG-272; genus CAG-390. Next base: position 25,216 of record JAFQGP010000131.1, on the reverse strand, counting down.
GCATTTCAACCGATTTGTGATAGCGGTTGCAAACGCCGATGTTGAGCATCTTGCCGCGCTTGTTAGCCTCGTCAGCCATCTCGCAGGAGAGGGCATAGTTGACTGTAACGGGCTTCTCACAGAAGACGTGCTTGTCTGCGCGGAGAGCATCCATCGTTACGGTGTAGTGCGCGAAGTTGGGCGTGAGAACAAAGACAGCTTCAACCTCGGGGTCAGCGAGGGCGACCTGATAGTCCGTGATGGCGTTCTCGACCATTTCGTATTTTTCTTTCATCTGCTCAGCCTTCTCGAGGATGAGGTCGCAGGCATATTTGATGCGAAGGCCTTCGATCTTCGAAAGTGCGGGGAAATGCGCGTTCTGGGCAATTCTGCCGCAGCCGATAATTGCTATTACCATAAATTTTGACTCCTTTCGGAATATAAAAGATATTAAGTTAATTATAGCATATTATTAATGCTAAATCAAGCTTTTTTGAAGTTTTTTGCAACAAAAAATGCTCTGCCGAAGCAGAGCATTTTGATTTATTCGGAAATGAGTCTGTTGATCCAGATGCCCTTTTTGATAAGCACGTATCCGACGATGCACTTTGTAAGGTCGAGGAGCTGAACGCAGAGGTAGATGGTGAGGATCGGCATACCCGTGAAGTGCGCGGTGATAAAGGCGAAGGGAATTGTGACTCCCCAGGTGAATCCGCAGTCGAAAATGAAGGTGAGGAGTGTTTTTCCGCCCGATCGCAGGGTGAAATATACTGCGTGCGCAAAGGCGAAGATGGGCATCGTGCAGGCAACGATGAAGAGCATTGAGCTTGCGAGCTCACGGGTGGTCTCGCTTGCCTCATAGAACTGAGGAATAATACCCGAGCAGAGCGCAAGCGCAGTGCCCATTACAAGGCAGGATGCGACCGATAGCGCGAAGAGCTTCCATACCGCATTCTTTGCCTCCTCGACCTCGTCGGCGCCAAGGTGCTGACCGAGGATGATGGCGATTGCGCTTCCCATCGAGAAGCAAACAACGTTGAAGAGGTTGAGGACCGTCGATGAAATATTCGCGGCGGCCACACATTCAAGTCCGCGCACCGAATAGCACTGCAGCAGCACTGCCATTCCGAAGGACCAAAGAAATTCGTTGAAAAGCAAAGGCGAGCCCTTGATAAGCATATCCTTGCAAAGTGAAAGCGGTATTTTTGCCGTGCGGTATACGCCGATGAAGAAGGGGTATTTTTTCTTTCTTGAATGCGTGATCACAATGAGCAGAAGCATTTCGATAAAACGGGAAATGACGGTTGCAATGGCTGCACCCGCAACGCCCATGGGTGCAAAGGGAAGGAAGGAAAGTCCCTCGTATCCGAAGATGAGGATATAGTTGAGAACCAAGTTGACAATGATCGCGGCAACTCCGCCGATCATAGGGAGCTTCGTTTCGCCTTCCTCGCGGAGAGTCGAGCCGTAGACCTGCGAGATCGCAAAGGGCGCAAGTCCGATCAGCATTATGTAAAGGTAGTCGAGCGCGTGGGTGAGCATCAACTCTGCGTCTGCAGGCGAGGTATCCTCGGCGATGTAGAGCTTCAACAGAGGCACGGGGACTGCGATAAATATGATGAGCCCGATGATCAGCATTGCGAGCGATATATAATTCTTTGCGCGGATGGTGCGGCGCACTCCCGTGGTGTCTTTCGCGCCCGCAAACTGCGCGGTGAATATTCCAATGCCCGAAAGTCCGCCGAAGATGCAAAGGTTGAAGACAAAAAGGAGCTGATTGACTATTGCGACCGCCGACATTTCGAGTTCCCCGATACGCCCTACCATTACGTTGTCAACAAGGCTGACCGCATTGGTAAAGGTGTTTTGTATAACGATGGGAATGAGGATCGCAATGATGCGATTATAAAACGCTCGGTCTCCGACGAGGGTGTTTTTTATTTTCAAAAGTTTTCCCGACATATTTTTTCTCCGTGATTATTTTGCTTAGGAATTATATCATAAAATATGTGAACATTCAAGGGATTAAGGGATAATATTTGTTTTTTTGAGAAAAATATTATAAAAAATGTTGAAATTTCCGCGCTTTTATGATATACTGAAATATATATATATTACGGAGGTAAAAACTATGAAATATAAATGCCATATCTGCGGCGAGATATTTGATATCCCCGCGGGTGAAGAAGTTATCTGCCCACTTTGCTATGCTTCGGGCGACGTTATCGAAAAGCTTGAAAATGAGATCAAGGAATTGCCCGTCGGTGATAAAAGCGCGGTCTACAATATCGGATATGGTCTTTACGTTGTCACCTCGAATGACGGCAAAAGGGACAACGGCATGATCTGCAACACCGTCGTTCAGCTCACAAGCGATCCGATGCGCGTTCTCGTTTCGATCAACAAGGCAAATTACACACACGACGTTGTTAAGGAAACAAGACTGATGAACGTCTGCCCCATTTCCGAAAGCGCACCATTCTCTGTTTTTGAGCGCTTCGGATTCAAGAGCGGCCGCGATACCGATAAGTTTGAGGGCTGTGCTTTCCTGCGCTCGGAAAACGAACTTGCCGTACCCACGGAGAACGTCAATTCCTATATGTCGCTTTGGGTTGAAAGCTATCAGGAGGTCGGCACGCACGGAATCTTCATCTGTCTGCTGACCGAATCGGGCAAGCTCAACACAGAGCCCACAATGTCCTATGCTTACTATCACGCAAACGTCAAGCCGAAGAAGGCTCCCTCGAAGAAGAAGGGATTCGTCTGCAAGATCTGCGGTTGGGAATATGAGGGAGACACTCTGCCCGAGGACATCGTCTGCCCCATCTGCAAGCACGGCGCAGCGGATTTTGAGCCTATTAAATAAGAAAAGAAGAAAAATAAATGGACTGTAAACTCTATTCCGCATATCTGAATATTCTCCGCGAGGAACTTGTGCCCGCTATGGGTTGCACCGAGCCGATCGCGCTTGCTTATGCAGCGGCATCCGCGCGTGCTCTTCTCGGCAAAATGCCCGAGAGGGTAGAAGTCGAGGTCAGCGGAAATCTGATCAAGAACGCAATGGGCGTGACCGTGCCGAACACCGACGGAATGCGTGGCATCGAGGCGGCTGTCGCGGCGGGTATCGTTGCGGGCGACGAGAAGAGAAGACTCGAATGCATCGCGTCGGTAAATGACTCCGATCGCGAAAATATTCGCGCGTATCTTGCAAAAAATATCATAACCGTCGAGCTTTGCGAAAGCGAGCTTGCCTTCGATTGTACCGTAAGTGTCGAAGCGGGCGGCGAAAGTGCGCTCATCCGTATGGCAAACGCGCACACAAACATCGTCCACCGCGAGAGAAACGGTGAGGTCATCAGCGATACGCCCGTCACTTGCGAGAGCGAGGACGGAATGTCGTCGCACGAGTGCCTGACGGTTGAGAATATCATAAAATTTGCGGAAGAGGTCGAGCTTTCCGACGTCGAAGAGCTCCTTTCAAGGCAGATCGAGTGCAACAGCGCTATCTCTGCGGAGGGACTCGGGAATCCCTGGGGCGCGTGCATCGGACAAACCCTTCTCAAGTGTGCGGGCAACGGTCTTATGAACAAGGCGAAGGCGCGTGCCGCTGCGGGAAGCGATGCGAGAATGAACGGCTGCGCTATGCCCGTTGTTATCCTTTCGGGAAGCGGAAACCAGGGAATGACGGCGTCCTTGCCCGTCATTACATATGCTGAAGAACAGGGAAGAAGCCGCGAGGAGCTGCTCCGCGCGCTTGTGGTTTCCGATCTTTGCACGATCCATCTGAAGACCTACATAGGCAGACTATCCGCTTTTTGCGGCGCGGTCTGCGCGGGTGCGGGTGCGGGCGCGGGAATCTGTTTCCTTGAGGGCGGCAGAATGCGCGAGGTCGCGCACACTCTCGTAAATGCGCTCGGGATCTCGAGCGGTATCGTCTGCGACGGCGCAAAGGCATCCTGCGCGGGCAAGATCGCGCTTGCAGTCGAGGCGGGCATTCTCGGTTGGGAGATGTTCAAAAACGGCGGCAAGCAGTTTTACAGCGGCGAGGGTATCATCACCAAGGGCGTTGAAAACACCATCCGCAACGTCGGCATCCTTGGCCACGACGGCATGAAGGCGACTGATCGCACTATTATGGAGATCATGCTTAAGAAGATGTGTTAAACACATTAAGAATTAATTAATGTGATTGACATATGCTTCCTTTTGGTATATAATAGTATCGAAAGGAAGTGATGTCAATGGGAAAGAGAAAGATGACGGTAGTTTTGTGCATTTGTGCGGCGGTCGTTTTGACATCCGCGGTGATGCTCTACCGTCATTTTCATATATACAGCGCCAAGGATTTCGGTTTTGAGGACATAAAAAGCCCAAACGATGCCGACGGCGACGGGATCGACGATTACACCGATATGGTCGAGGGCGCGCGGGCGTATATAGCAACAGATCCGCAATATAAGAGCGCCTATTACGCGGGCGGTTACCCCACAGACGGCTACGGCGTGTGTACCGACGTGATATGGCAGGCATTCAAGGCGGCGGGGTACACCTTGAAAGATATGGTCGATGCCGATATTGACGCGCGTCATTCCGCATATTTTGGCGAGGGCGAGTATTCGGATTCGAACATCGACTTCCGCAGATGCCGCAATCTGCTCGTCTTCTTCCGCGAGCACGCCACGGAACTGACAACTTCGATCTCAAATCCCGAGGATTGGATGCCCGGCGACATCGTGCTTTACGACGGTCACATAGCGATCTGCTCCGACAAGCGCAACGCGCGCGGTCTGCCATATATCATCCACCTCGGCAACCCGATCGAAAACGGCGTCGAAGCCGATCAACTCACCACGACCTACGGCGGTGATATAATCGGGCATTTCAGATATTGCCCACAAAAATAAAGGAGTCAAATTTCGACTCCTTTATTTTATGCTTTCAATGAAAGATTTCAAATCAAACACCGCGATTTCGCTTTCGGTTACGGTATCGCCGATGTTAAGTGAGCGGTTTACTGTGTCCGAAGCGGTTGTTGGAAATTTGTCAAAGACTATGAAGCGTTTTGCATTCTCGATTTTCGGCGGTGCAATGCGGATGATGCCCGCGAGCTTGACCTCGGCGGATTTCGTTACTTTGGCAATATCACGCCCGCTTCTCACCGCACCGACGGTCGTTTTGTAAAGCTCAATGCGGTTTTCGTTTGCAAAGTGGTATTTATAATAGCTCTTTTTCCTCATAAGAACGCAGATCTCAAGCGTTTCCTTGTGGTTTTCGGCGACTATGTAAACCTTGCCAAGTCCCAAACGAGCTTTTTTGATTTCGAATTTGTTTTCGCGTAATTCTTTTTTGATTTTACCTGCAAACAATACAAGTCTGATCAGCTTGACGATCAGTATAATAAGAATGATCGCCGCGATAGCCATAAGAAGCTCGGGGTTGCGTATCTCGGTGCTTCCCGTTTCGGGGACGAAGAGAAGAAAGGCGAGGAAGAATAAAAATATGTATAATAAGTATTTCATATCGGACTCCGATCGTTTATTGAATTAATTATACCATATAGCCGCACAAAAGTCAATAAAGCCGCAAAAAACTGCGGCTTTATGTCACTTGTTTATCATTTCGCGAAGCGCTTCAAGAGCATCGGTCAACCCGCCGACGGCGTCGATTATGCCGTAGCGGACGGCCTCCTCGCCCGCAAGCACGCTTCCGATGTCGGTTGCGATCTGGTCGGGGCGCATCATCAGCTCGCGGAGTGTGTCTGGCTCGGCGCGCGAGTTGCGGCTGATGAAGTTGATTATCCGCTCCTGCATATCGCGGAAATAGGTGAACGTTTGCGGTGCGCCGACCACGGTTCCGCTGATCCGGACGGGGTGGATGGTCATCGTCGCGCTTGGTACTATAAACGACTTCTTCGCTGCCACCGCAAGCGGAACGCCTATCGAATGCCCGCCGCCGAGGACAATCGAAACCGTCGGCTTCGACATACTCGAAACGAGCTCCGCAATCGCAAGTCCCGCCTCAACATCGCCGCCCATGGTGTTCAGAAGCAGCAGTACGCCGTCGGTGTGCTCGTCTTCCTCAAGCGACACAAGGCGTGGCAGAAGATGCTCATATTTCGTGCTTTTCTGATTCTCCCCCGCAAGATAGTGCCCTTCGATCTGTCCTACGATGCACATGCAATAGATCGATTCGTGCGAGTTTTCCGCAAGCACCATACCGTCCGGCACGTTATCAAGTGTATTTTCTTCCTTTTTCACTTCGTCTTTGTTTTCTTCGCTCATCATTTTACTCCTGTTTTTTAGTTATTATTTCCGTAAAGAGGGAATATATGCTTGAATCGGGCGAAAAAATGTGGTATAATTATAAAAAACAATCGGAGCAGTAGTGATGATACTTAAGAATAACGGAATTACTAATTCTGCTTTGTGGAAAAAGAATGCGCCTCCAATGGGTGGCGATAAGCAATGGAAGGCAGGCCGTTCCGCAAAGGAATTGGCGGAATATATCACTAATAATTTTCCCGATATGCCCAAAGATATCGAGGATATTTTGCTGAACTTTACAAATAAAAATGCCGAGTTTGATTGGTCTGCAGAATATGTAACTAATCTTACTTCGTTCGGTCTTGGTCGGGGAGAGGGTAGAAATCACGATGCATTTCTCTGGAATTCGGATGTTGTCGTAGGAATTGAGGGAAAAGCGGATGAGCCTTTGGGCTCCGAGCGCATACGCGATGCTTTGAAGACTGAAAGCTCCAACAAGCTTCACAGGATTCAAGGAATGATTGAAATGATGTTTGGCGGTAAACCCGAAGCTCACGCCGATATCAAATATCAGTTGGTTACAGCAAGTGTTGCGACTCTCCTTGAAGCTACGAAGAGGAACGTAAAGAATGCACTTCTCTTGGTAATCGTTTTTAAGAAGCCTGGCTATTATATTGAAAACGGTGTCAAAAAAACATATTACAGCGAAAAAAAGATTCAGAGTAACAACAAGGATATTGAAGTTTTTCTGAAAGAAACCAGAGCGACGAAACAAGACGGTATGTATTTGATTCCAACAGCATACGGTAACGAAACCGGTATTAATCTCTATTTTAAGAAAATAGAAATCATTCCATAAAGAGGTACAAAAATGAACGTCTATGAACTTAATCCCAAGAGAGTTTTTGAATATTTCGCGCTGCTTTCGAGTGTGCCGCACGGGTCGGGCAATATGAAGCCGATCGCTACTCTTTGCGAAAATTTCGCAAAGGAGAGAGGGCTTGAATATGTCCGCGATGCGGCTGACAACGTTATTATCAAGAAGCCGGGAACTGCGGGCTATGAGAATGCCGAGCCCGTGATCCTTCAGGGACACCTTGATATGGTTTGCGCCAAGGATCCCGATTGCGAGAAGGATATGGCGACCGAGCCGATCGAGCTTTACGTTGACGGCGATTATCTCCGCGCGCGCGGAACATCGCTCGGCGGTGACAACATCATCGCGGTTGCTATGATAATGGCTATTCTCGACTCAAACGACATCGCGCATCCCCCCATCGAGGCGGTGTTTACCGTTGATGAAGAGGTCGGTCTTCTCGGCGCGGCGGCGCTTGACTTCGGTCTGCTCAAGGGCAAGAAGATGATCAACCTCGACTCCGAGGAAGAAGGCGTTTTCACAGTTTGCTGTGCGGGCGGTGTGAGAGTTAATGCAACGATCCCGCTGACCTTTGAGAGCGTACCCGCGGACAGCGTTGCCTACAAGATCACGGTTTCGGGTCTTATGGGCGGCCATTCGGGCGTTGATATCGACAAGGGACGCGAGAGCGCGAACAGGCTCATCATCCGCTTCCTCAAAAAGCTTGGCGAGCGTGTGCCGTTCGGTCTTTACGCGCTTGAGGGCGGTCAGCTTGACAACGTTATCTGCCCCGAGGCGAATGCCGTTATCGTATTGAAGAATGACGAATCCGAGATCGAAAAACTTCTCGGATCGGCCTCGGAATATGACGCGATCTTCAAGAACGAGCTCGCTGCGGGCGACCCGAACGTCAAAGTCACCGCATCGGTCTGCGAGCTTCCCGCAAGCAGAGTGATCGCGGCTGATACCGCAAGAGCACTTGCCGCTCTCCATATTCTCCCCTATCATATCCAGCGCATGAGCCGCGATTTTGCGGGTCTTGTTCAGACCTCGCTCAATATGGGCGTGCTCAAGCTGACGGATGCAGAGCTCAAATTCTCCTATTCCGTTCGTTCCTCCATCGCCTCCGAGAAGCACGATCTGGTTGACAAGATCAAGTCTGTCCTCGCCCTTTCGTTCCCCGAGGCAAAGATCGACCTCCACGGCGACTATCCCTCTTGGGAATACAAGCGCGATTCCTCTCTGCGTGACGTCATTATGGCGGCGTATTCCGAAACAACCGGCAAGGAAGGCATCGTAGCCGGCACACACGGCGGACTCGAATGCGGAATCTTCTCCGAGAGCATCAAGGGACTTGACTGCGTTTCGATGGGTCCGAACCTCGCCGAGGTCCATTCCCCCCGCGAAATGCTCGATATTCCCTCCGTCGAAAGACTTTGGGAGCTTATGAAGGATGTTCTTTCAAAGCTCAAATAATGAATTGAGTTTGCGGATAGAGGGAGAAAAGTGGTCAGTGGTTAGTGGACAGTGGACAGAAAGATGCGAAGTTTGATCTGTAATTTCGTTTAGTGCTTTTATAGTTTTATTACGCAAAAAATATAATAAGTAAATAAATAATCTCGGATATTGGAATCAGGATTCCAAATATCCGAGATTGTTTTTTGTAATATAATTATTTGCTTAACAACGGAGTGATAATTAAAATATAATTACCATCTTTCTGTCCACTGTCCACTGTCCACTTGAATTATTGCCCGTTAGGAACATAAATTCTAAGATGGCACGCTGCCTGAGCATAAAGCTTGGAAATGTCCGTTTTGGGGTTCGATGCAATGTTCCATACGAGATAGTTCATATCTCCGAGGAAGTTTGCGTCGAGAACGAAGAAGTTCTGCGTTATCATACCGGGGCGTGTGCCGGTGTATTTTGCATCTTCGGTAACAAATCCTTCAAGGCGATACTGCCAGCCGTTGTCAACGATGAAGATCGTTCCGAGAGGAAGCTCGGAGATCGAGTATTTGCGGTTGCAGCAGACGTTCTGCTGATATGTACCTGCGCTCGACTTGGGAACGGTCGTGGTTGCCTTGCTTGTCGAGTTCCAATAGGTGTTCTCGAGATAGTTCCACTCGAGGAGAGTGTACTTCGAAAGGTCAATGCTGTTCTGCGCCGCGAGTTTGGTGTCGGCTTCAATGAAGTCTGCGGGGCTGAGCTGGATCGAGGGATCCTCAATGGGAGCGTCGCCTTCGGGGCGAGTGCCCGTGGTAACGGTCGACTGCGTAACTGCAAGGGGGGTCTTGATGGCGGTAGTTACGGCTTCCTTTGCCGCACGGAGCATATCGTCCGTGATCTTCGCGGTCGAGGGATTGTAGGTAATTCCGTCAACCGAACCGCCCGTGATGGCTGCATACCAGGTGAGTCCCGCGATATATCTGCCTATGTAATAGTCGAGGTGATAGCCGTCGCGGGTCAGAGTGTCACCCATAAAGGATGTGCGTGCATTCTGGATCGAGGTCATACAGGGGATCACGATATCGAAATTGAGGGGAGTGATCACGGTATTTACGACGTCGATGATCATATTATACATCTTCATCTGATCCTTGCCGTAGTTCGGGAAGGATGAGTGGGTGCTGTCCTGCTGATAAGCCCAGGTCATATTCCAGATGAGCTTTGCATCCGGACAAGCCTTCTTGACTATATCGATCATTTCGTCGAGTCTGCCGTAAGAATTGGTGAGTCCGCAGGTCTTGGAGGTCTGCTGGAGAGAGACATAATCCCATTTTTCGTTATTGAGTGCCTGACTCATTTTGTATCCTTCGGTTTTGACCCAGCCTCTGCCCGTATTCTTGTAATACGTGTAGCTTGCGGAATCGGTTCTGCCGAACTGATAGTGCTGATCGAGCGAGCAGCCGCCGTAGTAAAGATTGCCGAGGATGATCTTCTCAACTCCGCCGTCCTTCATTATTTCATAAAGGTACTGCATCGAGTCGGTCGAGAAGCTGTTGCCGATGGCAAGTATCTTCAGCGACTTGGGCAGCTCGGTGTTCTTGATCTCTTCAGCGGTGGTTTCTTCAACGGTAGTTGCCGCTTCGGTTGCCTCTGCCGTGGTTTCTGCGGGAGTGGCGGCTCCTTCTGTTCCTTCAACAGCGGGAGCAGTTGTTTCGGCAGGTTCATCTCCGTCGCACGCGCTGAGCGCGCAGGGGATGAGCATAAGAATTGAAAGAATAAGTGCAGTAAAACGTAATTTCATTTTACTTCTCCTTTATAGACCATATTGCTTGCGTTCCTTTTTCTGTGCCTCGAATTTCTCGCGGATGTTGTCATAGACCTCTGCGGGGATCTCTTCGTGCTCCTTGGTCGAGAAGGGAAGGGGCATATCGCCTGCGGAGGCGATGATCGAGGACGAGGTATCGTTTCTGAACGCCTCGCGCTCTTCCTTGTTGCGGAAGTTCGGGATAGCCTTCGGAATATTGCCGTCAAGTGCGGAAAGATAGCCGAAGTGACCGACAAAGTACATATCAAGTGCCTCGTAAACGTCGATGATGTCGGCAGTTTCGTCGCCGACGATCGCCTTTACGAAGTTTTCCATACTGTAATAATCGGATCCGGCGTGACCGAAGGAGGTCTTTGCGTCCTGACCCTTATCCGAGATAGCGCGGTACTCTCTCTTGCCGACCTTGCCGAAGCGACCCTCGAAGGGCTCGCCGCCGATGCAGGGGCGGTAGAATGCGAAATCGGTGGTCTTGTCTTCCTGCTCTGCCCACTGATAGAGCCAATGGATCGAGTGCTTGTCAAAGCCCTGACGGCCGGTTTCCATTCTGCCCTTTGAGCCGTACATATTGTACCAGGTGTTGTGACCTTTTATGTTGAAGTGCAAGCTCTTGAATACGCCGCCGTTTTCAAGCGTGACCATCTCGACAGCCGCGCCCGAATTCTGTGCGCCCATCTCGAAGTGACGCTTGCCGTAAGGGAGCTCAAAGCCCGAAACGGATACGGGACGAAGACCTGTTGCGTGAATGATGGGACCTGCAGAGTGAGTGCAGTAGAAGAAGGCGCTCATCTGGTTTCTCCAATGGTTCGGGTCGCCGTATGTGATCCTCGGCCAAATGCTTTCGCAGTCGTGAACGTATTCGCCCTCGCCGTATTCAAATTCGCCGATCTTGCCGAGCTGATATTCCTTCTTCATCTCGATCATCGAGGGGAAGTAGCAGTAGTTTTCGCCGTAAGCATAGATCTTGCCGTACTTTTCAACAGCCTCGCAGAGCTCGACCGCCTGCTTCATATTGGCGCAGGGAAGAACCTCGGAGAATACGTGAAGTCCGCGCTCCATGCAACGGATCGCAAAAGGTGCGTGCTCGTTTGCAAAGTTTGCAAGAACAACAGCGTCCATATCGTGATTCAAAAAATCCTCGAAGTTTTCATAAAGAGTGCATTCGTAATTGCTCTTTGCAAGCATATTTTGCACGTTTGCACGAACGTCGGGGTTCATATCGCAGATCGCAACAACATCTGCAAGCTCGCGATTGATGACGCACCAGTTGATCATCGTCTTTCCGCGATAACCGCCGAGAACGCCGATTTTTACCTTGCTCATAGTGTAAATACCTCTGTTGTCAATTAATGATAGCGATAGAGAGTGGGAAGAATATCTCTGTTGTAGCCGGCTATAGCCTCTGCGATGATGTTCTTTGCTTCCTCGGGACCAAAGAGCTCGCGGACTGCGGTCTGCTTGTTCTCGAGTTGCTTGTAAACGGTGAAGAAGTGCATAATTTCATCAAAAACGTGCGCGGGAAGCTCGTCTATCGATTTGATATTGTTGTAGTTGGGGTCGGAAACTGCAACCGCGATGATCTTGTCGTCAAGCTTGCCGCCGTCGATCATTCGCATAACGCCGATGGGATAGACTTCGATGAGGGTCATGGGATATATAGGCTCCATACCGATAACGAGAACGTCGAGAGGGTCGCCGTCGTCTGCATAGGTACGGGGAATGAAACCGTAGTTTGCGGGATAGTGAGTCGAGGTGTAAAGGATGCGGTCGAGCTTTAAGAGACCCGTGTGCTTATCGAGCTCGTACTTGCACTTGCTACCCTTGGGGATCTCGATCAGAGTTGTAAAGGTCTCGGGTGTGATAAGGGCGGGGTTGATGTCATGCCAAATATTCATTTTTGACCTCCAAAAATATTATTTTACGTAATCGAATTCGAAATCATAGATCGAAACGGTGTGACCGTCGCGGCAGCCTGCGGATTCAAGCTCCTCGAAAACGCCGCTTCGCTGAAGCACCTTCTGGAAGAAGTTGAGCGATTCGTAATCCTCGAAGTTGACCTGACCGCAAAGGTTGAAGAGCCATTCGCCCTCAACGTAGAAGGTGTCATTCTCGCGGCGGATGGTGGTTTCCTTGCCGCCGCCGACGTAAGCATCCTCGGGCTGATATTCAGCCTCGTAAACGATCATGGGCGGGAGCGTCTGAAGCATTTGGTCTGCAAGACGCACAAGCTCGTTAAGTCCCTCGCCCGTAACGGCGGAAACGTAGAGCACCTGTCTGCCCAGAAAAGCGCAGTATTCTTCAAATCGGGGAAGATCGACCGCATCGGGGTCAACGAGATCGTATTTGTTTGCAACAATGACCTGCGGGCGTGTTGCGAGTTCGGGGCTGTAACGCTCAAGCTCGGTGTCGATCAGTTTGATGTCCTCGACGGGATCGCGGTATTCGACCGAGGCGATGTCAACAACGTGGAGAAGCAGGCGGCAACGGTCAACGTGGCGCAGGAATGCGTGACCAAGTCCCGCACCGTCGGATGCACCCTCGATAAGACCGGGGATGTCTGCGGCAACAAAACCGCGTCCGCCGCCGGGAGTCTTGACAACTCCAAGGTTGGGCGAGAGGGTGGTGAAATGATAATCCGCGATCTTGGGCTTTGCCGCGCTGATCTTCGAGAGGATCGAGGATTTGCCGACGCTCGGGTAGCCGATGAGTCCGACGTCCGCAAGCATCTTCAGCTCAAGGATAACGTCGCGCTCCCCGCCGCGTGTGCCGCTTTTTGCAAACATGGGCACCTGACGGGTGGGGGTTGCGAAATGACGGTTGCCCCAGCCGCCGCGTCCGCCCTTGCAAAGGATGAAGTCCGCGCCGTCGTCCTGCGACATATCGTGGATGATCTTGTCTGTATCGGGATCTTTGAGGAGCGTTCCGGGGGGAACTATGATAATGCAGTCCTTACCCGTTGCGCCGTGGAATTTCTTTCCGCCGCCGTTTGCTCCGTCCTCAGCCTCAAACTTGCGCTTGAAGCGATAGTCGAGCAGGGTGTTGACGTTGGTGTCAACGCGGACGATGACGTTTCCGCCGTGTCCGCCGTCACCGCCGTCGGGACCGCCGTGGTTTACGTATTTTTCGTGTCGGAAGGATACGGCACCGTTGCCGCCGTTACCCGCTCTGACGTGGATCGTTACTCTGTCTATAAGCATTTGCGTACCTCCGATTGGAGTGGATTATTTGTTTGATCAGTCGTTGTCGTCGCCTTTTTCTCTGATTATCAGCTTGATGGGCGTGCCCTTGAAGCCGAAAGTGTTGCGCAGACAATTTTCGATATATCTCTGATAAGAGAAGTGGAAGAGCTCTGCATTGTTGCAGAAGATGACGAATGTGGGCGGTTTTATGCCGATCTGGGTCATATAGTAGATCTTGAGTCGCTTGCCCTTATCGGACGGCGGCTGAACGCGGATCATAGCATCGCGCAGAACGTCATTGAGCATACCCGTGGTGATACGGGTGACCGATTGATTGTAAACGTAGTCGATGTGCTCAAAGAGGTTGGTGACTCTTTGTCCCGTCAGTGCCGAAACGTAGATGATGGGGGCATAGGGCATATAGCCGAGAGCGACGCGGATCTTGTTAGTATATTCATTGACGGTGGAATTGTCCTTGTCGGGAATGGAATCCCACTTGTTGACGACGATAATGGATGCTCTGCCCGCCTCGTGAGCGATGCCCGCGATCTTTTCGTCCTGCTCGGTGATGCCTTCGGCGGCGTCGATCATGATGAGGCAGACGTCGGCGCGGTCAACTGCGGTGTGCGAGCGGAGGACCGAGTAATGCTCAACGGCATCCTTGATCTTCGCGCTGCGGCGGATGCCGGCGGTGTCGATGAAGGTGTAGGTTCCGTACTGATTGGTGACAACGGTGTCGACCGCGTCACGAGTAGTGCCGGGGATGTTTGAAACGATGAGGCGCTTTTCGCCTACGATGCGGTTGATGAGCGAGGATTTGCCCGCGTTCGGCTTGCCGATGACGGCAACCTTGATGCCGGTTTCTTCCTCTTCGCCCTCATCGGTCTCGGGAAGAGCCTCAAGAACTGCATCGAGCATATCGCCTGTGCCGGTTCCGTGAACCGAGGAAACGGGAACGGGATCGCAGTCGAAGCCGAGCTCGTAGAATTCATAAAATTCATAGGGCAGATTGCCGACGCGGTCGCACTTGTTGATGACGGGAACGATCGGCTTGCCGCTCTTTTTGAGCATAACAGCGATCTCGCGGTCATCGGCGGTGACACCCGTGCGGACGTCGCAGACAAAGCAGATAACGTCTGCGCTTTCAATGGCGATCTCCGCCTGCAGGCGCATCTGCGCGAGGATGATGTCATCGGTTTTGGGCTCGATACCGCCCGTGTCGATGACGATAAGCGGTTTGCCGTTCCATTCGGTCTCGCCGTAAAGACGGTCACGGGTCACGCCGGGGGTGTCCTCGACGATAGCTCGGCGCTCGCCTATAAGCTTGTTGAAAAGTGTGCTCTTACCGACATTCGGTCTGCCCACTATTGCAATTACGGGTTTTGACATTTTTCTTATTCCTTAACTTAATTGATTCTTATTTTGTAGGGCTTCTTTGCAGACAGTCGCCCACCTCGGCAAGAGGGATCGAAAATTCTGCGAAGAATCCGTTTTCCTTGTCCGTGTCAAGAATGATGACGAGGCTGTCCTGCGTGAAATAGGTCTCGGGGTAATCGTTGTACTGCGCGTAGTACTTATAATTCTCCATCAGCTTTTCAAGCGAGATGGAGGAGAGAAGTGAATCCTCGCCGCTGATCTGCTTGAATTTGCCCGATGTGAAGAGCTTCATAACGGCACCGAAATCCGAATAGATCTTTTTTAGCGAAATATCTCTGCCCGTTGAAAGATCGAGTATGATGCTGTAAGCGAATCTGAGGTCGCTCGTGTCGTCAGCCTGATCTATCACGCCCTCGGAGCGTGCCGAGACAAGCCCGTTGCCCATATATGTCACCTCGGCGGAGGTGATCTCGTAGCTTACCGCGGTTTTGGATGAGATAAGCTCACTTGCGTTGGGGAGCAGATTCTGGTATTGAATAACCGCGTGCTGCATGATCGTGGTGTTGAGCTTTTCCTGCTTGGCGGCATCATCAAGGCCCGTCAGCGCGGGGTAACGGATGACGGCGTAGTATTTCTGACCGCCGATCTCGCCGAGCTCGCGCTTGTCCTCGATGACGTCATATTCGTATGTCACGATCACGGGTGCCTCTTCGGTCGTTTCCTCTGCGGTATCGGCTTCCGTTGTCACATCGGATTCCGCAGTGGTTTCATCGGGTATCGCTTCAGTCGTTTCGGGCGCGGAGAGAGTTGTCTCATCGGGGATATCCGAGGAAACGCTCGGCTCGGTTTCGACAAGAACGGGAGCCAGAGTGCCCGTGCCGAGGGGAAGCGTGCGGTATTCGCTGTCGCCCGATACGGGGTAGCAAGCGGCAAGCGTGCCTGCAATGAGTGCAAGCGTTATAAGTAAAGACGAAAGTTTAATCTTCATTTTCAGATCTCATAACCGCAAAGCGCGGCAACAAAGAGTGCGCCGTCGCCCTCAAGAGGTTTGACGGTAACGCCGAGCTCGCGCTCGAGGTCTTCAGGGGTAAGGTTATCAAGAAAGAGGTCGCCGTCGGCGCGCAGGGAGTTGCGGGGGATGTAAAGGATCTCGCCAAGCTCCTTGCCACGGCATCCCGCGATCATATCGCCGCCCGTGAGAAGGCCCGCGACTGTGACGGTTTCGCCAAAGAAGCTGTTGTCAATGCGGATGACGTTGACGCGAAGCTTGCCGTGCTTTTCTTCGCAAAGGCGCGCGACTTCGCTGATGGTATCGTAGGCGGCGTGTCCCGTTACGACAGAAACAACGCGCTCACTTTCTCCCGCCTCGGCAAATTCAAGCTCGCGCAGAGCATCGGTCTTGAAGGAGGTCAGCATACCTACGCCGTCCTCAAGCTGCGAGAAACCGCAGTAAAAATCCTCGTCGGGGAGCGGAAGTCCGCCGCGGACGTAGAATTCATCCGAGCAGAGGAACACGCGCGTGCCGTATTTTTGCATACAGTAATCTCCGTAAGCCGCAACCTGCTTTATCACTGCTCGGCATTCCTCGGGCGAGAAGAGCTCGAGCTTCGGCAGATTATCGCGGTACTTCGTCAGTCCTGCGGGGACTATCGAAACGCTGTCAAGCGCGGGGAGATACTCCATAAGATCGTGAAGCGTGCGGTCAAGGTGTTCGCCGTCATTTATGCCGCGGCAGAGAACTATCTGCGCGCAGATGGTGATGCCCGCGTCGGCAAAACGGCGAAGATAGGAAAGCTTTTCGCCCGCAAAGCGGTTGGAAAGCATCTTGCAGCGAAGCTCGGGGTCTGTTGTATGTACCGAAACGTTTATCGGCGATATGTGCATCTCAATGATGCGCTCGACCTCGCGCTCGCTGATGTTGGTGAGCGTGACGTAATTTCCGTGAAGGAAGGAAAGGCGCGAGTCATCGTCTTTGAAATAGCAGGATTCGCGCATCCCGGGAGGGTTCTGGTCGATGAAGCAGAAGATGCATTTGTTTTTGCAGGATTGCTTTTCGTCCATCAGCGCGGTTGCAAATTCAAGACCGATCTCAAGATCGTTTTCCTCCTTGCGGAAGCGGAAATTTTTTGTTTTTCCGTCGCGGAGGACGGTCAGCTTGATCTTCTTTTCGCAAAGGTGGAAACGGTAGTCGAGAATATCGTATATTTCGTGCGAATTGATCGCCACAAGGCTGTCGCCCGCGTGCAAGCCGAGCTTGTCGCATATCGAGCCCGCCTCAACAGAAGCTATCGTTACCATATTCTCACCGTCCTTTCAAAAATGTTTATCATAATATTATATCATTAAATAAGGGATTTGTCAATTAATATATTTTGAAACGTATTCCTCAAGCGCAAGCCCCGTTTCAAAAATGAGCGCGGCGTGATATTGACCCACAAAACGCAGGTGCACGGGCTCGAAGGAGTATCCCGTGATGTTGACCTTGTTTTCGGGGTATCGGAAAATGAAGCCGAATTTGTGAGCATTTTCCACAAGCCATTTGTATTCGTCGCTTTCGGCGAATTTAGCTCCGGAATAACCGGGCAGGTAAAGGTCAAGGGCAAGGCCCGTCTGGTGGTCGCCCGTGCCGGGATATGCGGAATAGGACATTGCAACGCGCTTGGCATCGTCCGCCGAGAGCGAGGTCTTTCCGATCGATATGTATTTGGTTTCAAGATAGGATTTTCCGAGTACCTTGTATGCCTCGTCGCTGAACCATTTGCCCGTCTTTTCGTAATTCGTGCGGTAATAGTAGCGCTCGTTGTAGGTATAAATGTCGAATTGATTCTTCTGCTGTTCGTAGCTTCGGTAGGCGATTCCGACCTTCATATCGCGGAAGCCGAGTGTGTGCATTTCAAGGAAGAGGGCTTCAAGCGATTTTGATGCATCGCGGCAGAGAGAAGCGCCGTTGTCATATCTCGGGTTGGGGACCGAGATCAGATCCTCGGGAATATAGGTCTCGTCAACGGGATTCGAGGGATTGATCAGTATCATGTGCTTGTCGTAATCCTCGGGACACATATATTTGAGGTAGCTCGAAAGATCGGATGCGTATTCGTATTTCGGTGCATCTGCGGGGAGCGTGACGGGCTCCTCGGGGAGTGACTCGTTCGAGATGCCGCTGAGCACGGAATTCTGCTTGAGAACAAATCCGACCTCTGCGGTGGTTTCGCCTTCAAGAGTTCTTGAAAGCGTTATCTTAAGATATGGCTTGCCCGATTCGGCGTCCGTGCCCTCGTCGATGATGAGCTCGATTCCCGAAACATAGTCGCTGATAAAGTCCGCGGGGACCCAGAGCTCGCCGTCCGAGCAGATGATCTCGGCGTTTGCGGTGACCGAGTTGCCGTTTACGAGAACAAGGCGGGAGGGCGGCGTGAATTTAAGCTGTTCGCCCGATGCGGTCGAATAAATGAAGGTCGCACTGTCGCCGCTTTGTGAGAATGAGCAGAATTTTGAAATTTCGGAGAAATTGATATAATAGATTCCGCCGCGCACGATCTCATCGTAATCGTATTTTTTGTTTTTTCCTTCTGTGGTGAAGGACACGGTCTTGGGAGTCGCGGGGCGTTCGCCGTAATTCATCAGCGAAAGCAGAAATACCGTTGCCGAAAGCGTGCAGATTATCAGAAGCACGCAAAGGAAGAGGACAAAATATGCCCCCGCATTTTTAAGAGTTCCTTTGTAGGTCTCGCGGAGTGAGGAGAGTTTACCGATGACTTTTTCTGTCTTTTCCCTGCGCTCAATGCGCTTTTTAGCGGCAAGCTTGTCTTTTTCGACCCGCGCTTCTTGCTCTCTTTTTTGTTTCTCCGCAGCAGCTTTTTGCTTTTGTGCCGCCGCACGCTTTTTCTGAAGCTCGCGCTCGCGCTTTTTGTCGGGCACCGGCTGAGGTTTAGGCTGTGGCTTGGGTTGCGGTTGAACTTGCGGCTGCGGCTGAGGAGGGGGAGGTGTGGGCCTGCGCTCTGCCTCGGCTTTTTTCATTTGTTCACGGCGGCGGTTGGCAAGTGCGATGAGCTCGGAATTGCCTATGTTCTTGTTTCCGTTATTCATTTTTGCCTTCCTTTCCGCAGTGTTTGCTGATTTGTTATTTGGTTTCTATCAAGAAGAAATATGGCGATGTGGGTGAGTTGACGATCTTGATCTTGGTGACGCAGAGCTTGAAGCGCGAAAGACCCGAAAGGTATTCCTCGATCATCTTGCCCTCGGCATCTCCCTCGGGATGGCCGGGATAAACGGCAACCGTCAGCACTCCGTCCGAGTCGAGAAGCGAGATTGCGGTTTCAATCGCGGGCATTGTGGTCTCTCTCATCGTGGTTATCGACTTGTCACCGCCGGGCAGCCAACCGAGGTTGAACATTCCGCCCTTGATCTTGCAGTCGATGTATTTGGCGGCATTGTGGTGCGAGTCGCAGATGAGGGTGTAGTTTTCGGGGCATCCGACCTCGGCAAGCCTCCTCTTTGTCGATTCAACAGCCGCGGGCTGAATATCGAAGGCGTATACCTTACCGCTCATTCCGACGGTGCGGGCAAGAAACTCGGTGTCGTAGCCGTTGCCCATTGTGAAATCGGCGCAAATGTCGCCTTCTTTGACGTGTGTAAGTATAAACTGCTTGTGCAGGGAGAGCAGATCTATCATTTTGATTGTTACCTTTTTGTGTTTTTTTATTCTGATTTCTTTAATATAAAATCCGTTTTTTCGGCGGCTTTGCCGACCGAAAAAACACCTTTTAGACGAGCAGAGCGAGTCCGCGCGCCGAGGGGAGCTGACAAAATCTACGATTTTGTCAAGCGGCGATAAGCGCGCGTATCAAATGTAAAACGCGGTTTTACATTTGGATTTTCTTATTTTTTCTTTGGCGGGCGGTGGATGTCCGAATTGAGGAACGCCATCGCGCGCTCGACCGAGTCCTTGGAGTTGTACCAGGGCTCGTCACCGTAGCGGTAGTCGAATTTCTTGCAGAACCAGGAAACGTCCTCGCGGAGCTGATCGAAGTAGGGCAGAACGACATCGCTTGCCGCCTTCGCGAAGGCGTAGTAATCCTTCTTGTTAAGTTTTGCCTTTGCCACTCCGAGCATCATTTCCCAATGGGGCAGGCAAAACATCGGCTGTGCGGCGAATTTCTCGCGGAATTCGGGATCGGAGCTCCAGATGTAAACGAGGTTTTCAAGCAGATGACCGAAATATTCGTCGATGCGGCGGCAGACGTAGCAATCCTCCTCAAGCTCCGCGATTCGCGCGCGTGCGCGGGTTCCGGGAACCATAAGCGGCAGGTCGCCGACCTCCTTGCGAAGCTGGTCGAGATGGCTTTCAAGCGTCAGCGCCATCGGAAGACGAGCGCGGTACTCGAACATCATCTTCATATGTGTGTCGCAAAAGCCGAGCTTGTTCGTCTTTTGTCTGATGTCGGGTTCCATCATCGAGGCGCCGAGGATGAGCTCGAGCTCATTTTCCTCAAGCATACGGTAGAGCGAGCAAACGGGACATCCGCAAGAGGCATCCTCGCGCGAACGGTCAAAATGCTCGTTAATATGTATGGTATATATCTGGTGCATCGTAACCTCACTATTGACTATTTTATAATTTTAGTGTATAATTATAGATAATAATATTATAGCAGAAATTTTCTCATATTGCAAGCATATTGAGAAAAAAGGAGAGGAATTTACAAATATGACGAAAATCGATGGATTTCTTCCCGAGTTTGGTGTGACAGAGCAGTCGATTCCTTATGCCAAACTGCACGGGGTTGAATATTTCAGCACCTCTGCCGTTTTTGACTGCGGTCAGGCGTTCAGATTCCTGCCCATCGAAAACTCGACGCACGAGTGCGAATACGGCGGAGTCGCTTTCGGAAAATACATAAGCGTTGCGCAGGACGGCGACACTCTGACCCTCTACGGCGCAAGCGAGGATGATCTTGAAAAGATCTGGATCCCCTATCTCGGGCTTGATTTCGACATCAACACCGCGCGAAGCGATATCCTTTCGCGCTCGGATAACCCCGCGCTACGTGAGGCGGTCGAGTACGGAAAAGGCATACGCATTCTTCGCCAGGAAAAGTGGGAAACACTTTGCTCCTTCATCATTTCGCAAAACAACAACATCCCGCGCATCCGCGGTCTTATCGGAACGATCTCGAAGGCTCTCGGCGAGAGGATAGACAGCACCGCGGGCGAGGTCTATTCCTTCCCGACGGCTGAATCGGTTGCCGCCGCGGGGGTGGACGTCCTTCGCGAAATGAAATTCGGATTCCGCGCGCCATACATATTCGATGCCGCAACAAAGGTAGCCACGGGCAAGATCGACCTTGAAGCGGTCGCTTCGGCAAAAACGACCGCCGAAGCCGCGGAAATGCTGATGAAGATCAAAGGCGTCGGCCCAAAAGTTGCCGCCTGCACCCTCCTTTTCGGCTTCGACCGCACAGATGCATTCCCCGTTGACGTCTGGGTCAAGCGCGTTATCGAGAAATATTTCCCCGCGCCCTTCGACGCCGCATCCCTCGGCTCTTATGCGGGTCTCGCACAGCAGTATCTTTTCTACTACGAGAGGTATCTCGGAGGGCGGAAATAAACCAAATGACCGACAGCGCGCTGTCGGTCATTTGGTTTTTGATAAGTAATCATAGATGCTTCTGATTCTATCAAGGCTGATGCTTTCGGTTTTTCCTTGGTATAAAAAGGCGTGAAAATTGCCGTTATTGATGCCGAATATTTTGCAGATGCGGTAGTCTGTAATGCTTTTGTTTTCTTTGAGTTGAAGTATTCTTTCGCGGTAAAGAGTTTTTATCTGCTTTTCGGTATCGTTTTTCCCTTTGACCGAGAGATAACTTCGGTAAAGCTTTTTATAATTGTCGGGCAGTTTACTGAAAAACTCTTCGGAATCATCAAATTGATTTGAAAAATAGCTTTCGTATTCTTTTGAAAGAGTGGTGTTGGAAAAAAGTTTTTTTACGGTAGCTTTAGGACGCTTTAGAGAAGCATAAACAACCAAAGGCTCTTTTAGTCTTGGCATTGTTGTGTCGGCTGCGTGCGCCATTTTGGCAATATCAATTCGCTCAAAACCCGAAAGCTCGCGGATATATCTGTCAAGAAATCCGCCAAAAGAAAGCTCTCGCATAATTATTCCTTTCTGTATTGCTTGCAATACTCGTTATATGAAAATTCAAACTCGCTTCTGATGCGATCATTGAGAAGGTCGGGCATTATTGCCTCGGCAAGGGCATCAAGCTTTGCAAAATCAAGATCGCGTATGATCTCGTCCGATCTGATATCAAACATATCGTTGCTTCTGCCCGCAAGCAATTTGGAGATAACCAGATCTTCCAAAGAGAGGGTGTAGTAATCTATCTTTTTTGTCGGAAGATCAAGCCTATTTATGCGTTCCGCATAATCCTCCGGGAAACAGTCGAGGTGGGCTCTGACTTGCATATTAATATCGTATTTTTCAATGAGTCCGACCAGCTTGTGATGGCAATCGATCGAGTCAATATCGTGTGTGGCGCGGTTTACATATCCAAGAAGCAGCAATGCGCTGCCGCCAACGATGATGCAATAAAATCTTTCTTCATCATCAAAGAGAAGGGAAGCCTCCTCGTCAAGCATTAATAATCGGTTGTATAAATCATTCGTTCTCATTTTTAATTCACCAATATTATTGTTCAATCTTAAATATATTATACACCGCAAAACGTTTTTTGTCAATAGGGTGACGGAAAATCTTGCAAACATATTGCAATTCCCATCAAAAAATAGTATAATAATAAAAAATCCATGAGGTGACAGACATGAACGAACTTCTTGAAAGACTTGATAACATAGCCAAGGAAAACGGCATCAATACATACCGCATTACCGTTTCGACTGCCGAGGGCGACGAAACCTTGAAAAGACTCCCCGGCAACCCCTGTCAGAACTGCTATTCGGTTGCAAAATTCTTCTGCGTTACCGCCATCGGTATGCTTTTTGACGAGGGCAAGCTGACTCCGGCGACCACTATCGCTGAAATCTTTGCCGATGAACTGAAGGAATACGGTATCCCCGCAGAAAAGTGGGCAAATATCGATCTCGATAACGTAATGCGCCACGAGATAGGATTCGGCAAGGGATTCCTTGACATCGATACCGAAGACATCACCAAATATCCAACCGATGATTTTCTCTTTATGGTTCTCGACCGCGAGCTTGTTTACGCACCGGGTGAGCAGAGAGTTTATTCCGACGCTGCTTACTATCTCATCTCTCGCGTTGTAACCAAGATCTCGGGTGAAAGGCTTGATGATTTCCTGATGGACCGTCTTTTCTCGAAGATCGATTGCCGCGAGGTCGCTTGGTCGAAGTGTCCGCACAAATACCCCGTCGGTGCAACAGGGCTCTATATCCGCAGCGACGATATGGTCAAGCTCGGCAGGATCTATCTCGACGGCGGAATTTGGAAGGGCGAGAGGATCGTTTCCGAGGAGTGGATCAAGATCGTCCTCGAGCGCGGATACGAGCTGCGCAAGTTTGGCAAGGGATTTTCAAAGGGCGGCATGAGAGGTCAGCGCCTCTATGTAAACTTCGATGAAAATATCGCCGTTGCCTGGCACTCCTTCGATCCCGAAGGCAAGAACAAGTTACTTTCCGAGATACTTTAATGGCACTCAATACAGTAAAAAAGGGCGGTCTTGAATACCTGACTGCCCTTGATTTGAAAGTACCGCACGCGTTCACGACACGCTTCGGCGGCGTGAGTGAGGGAGTGTTTGCCTCGCTCAATCTCGCAATGCACCGCGGCGATGCGCCCGAAAATGTGGAAAAGAATTACGAAATTCTTGCCGATGCATTGGGTTTTGACTTGAATAACCTTGTCCTGACTCGTCAGACACATTCCGACATCGTCCGCGTAGTCACGAAATCGGATGCCCGCGGACTCGATCATCATTCATATCCCGAGTGCGATGCGTTGATAACAAACGACTCGGGATGTGCGCTTGTTTTGTTCACCGCAGACTGCACGCCGATCCTACTTTGGGACAGCATAACGGGTGCTGTCGGTGCCGTTCACGCGGGATGGCGAGGCACCGCCGCAGATATTACGGGCAAGACGGTCCGCAAGATGGTTTCGGAATACGGTTGCGACCCTATTAACATCCGCGCCGCGATCGGACCCAATATCGGCGCTTGCTGCTTTGAAACCGACATCGACGTTCCCGAAGCAATAATCAAAACTTTCGGCAACGACGCTGCTGCCTTTATCACCAAATCGGGCGAAAAGTATCACGTCGACCTCAAATCCGTCAACGCCCTCGCCCTCCGCCGCGTAGGTGTTGAATCTATCGAAATTTCGGATGATTGCACGATGTGCGATCCGCAAAGATTTTGGTCACACAGAATTATGGGAGTAAACCGCGGATCACAAGGAGCAATTATTATTTGTAGAAAGAGGAAAAACAATGGAAGAGTATTGCGACAGAAAACCGACACGCTTGAGGAGATTTGATTATAGTCAAAATCGTGTGTATTTCCTTACAATTTGTACGGCGGAAAAGAAGTGCATATTATCGCATATTATGCCGAATTCGCAAATAAGATATGATTCACAATTAAATAATGCGGATAATATGCAGTTATCACGTGATGGATTTATGCCGACGGTTCAATTAACGGAAATCGGCATGATAGTTAATAAGTATATTATGTCTATCAATAATGCAGAGGGTGTAATTGTTGATAAGTATGTTATTATGCCCAATCATATTCATTTAATTTTGGCTGTAAAGAACGAGGCGTATCAATCATATGTGGATAATGGGATAAATAATAGTATATCGGCAATAAAACGATCCAATGATATGATACCTCATATTGTATCGACTTTTAAAAGATTTTGTAATAAAGAGATTGGAGAAAATATTTTTCAGCGTTCTTATTATGATCATGTGGTAAGAAATAATGAAGATTACGAGGAAATAGTAAGATATATTATTAATAACCCCCGTCGTTGGTATTTAAAATATAGAATTCCAAAAAGATGATAAAGATAAAAACGAAGGCTGCTGTTAATAAGTTCAGCGGCCTTCATTTTTGTACGAGATATATTTATATTTTTAGTTGATCTTAATTACGAGTTTGTAGGGGAGGGCGTCCTCGACCTCCCGGACGGCACGTAATTATATTGTTGATAAAAAACAGAAGCATTAATTAAATCTTCTTGATTCTTTGCGCAACGAAATTTTTATTGGGCTTGGGAGGTCGAGGACGCCCTCCCCTACAAACT
>JAFQGP010000130.1 GCA_017415485.1 Clostridia bacterium | reverse complement strand
TTACTCTATGACATTCAAAAGGGAAAAACGGCATGACGAATCATGCCGTTTACCCAAAACTTATTATACTGTCTTATTGGAACACACCCTCGCGAGGTGCTTTTATTTTATCCAAGCCACAGGCTTGGTATGGAATCACGCTTTGCGTGTATGGAATCCGCATAGCGGTATGGCATCAGCTTTTGTGCATTATTCTGAGGCTTGATACCATACAATACTGTGTATTGATTCCATACGCTTATCAGCGATTCCATACCGCAACAAGTTGCGGATGATATACACGCCTTCGGCGTGATTTAGTTGCGAAAAATGCTAAGACAAATACCGCCAAGCGTCATTCCTCGCTTGGCGGTATTTTTTTCAATTCGGGAATATCAGCGTGGTCAGGGCTTTTCTCTGCCCTTCTGTGGGTGAATGCATCCTTCCGTTATTCAAAAGTGCAACAATACAATGAAGAAGGAACCAGCCGTCGGAGTGGAAAACAAACTGCAACTCATACTCCTTGACCTTTCGCATATGAGCGGGTACCGACTCAAGAACTGCGGCAACGTAAGGTTTCTTTATTTCATCAAATATCTCGCTATACTTGATCTTGAGCTTTTCGCCAACGCTCAGAAGCTTATTCTTGATCTCATTATTCGCAAGAATAACTATCTGCCAAGCAGATTTGAAATTCCCCTCATAATCGCCGTTGGTTTTGACATAACCCCTCTCCGAGAGAAAAGCATACTCATCTTTTGAAAGCACTCCGGCTTCGATCTCGCGGTCGAAAAGTGAAAGAACGCGCTGGGTCTCATCTGCCAGAATGTATCCGTGATGCTCACCGCGGTCGCTCCACTCGCTGTCGATCTGCCAAAGGCAATAAGTCCTGTTGCCTCCCCACATCGGACCGCACCAATTTCTCATATGGACATAATCTTTTGGCAGTTTAATACTGTCGTCGACAACGGTGGCGTGGACGATATTGTGTCCTCCGTCGGGCCTGATGGTTGCGACCTCCTCGAATTTGATGCTTTCATCCATAAGAGCCTCACCCGAGCGTGCCGCAATAAAGGGGATCAGCGCCCATAGCAGAAAATTATGATCTCCGCGCGGGCTTTCGGTAAGCGATATCGCGTCGTCGGTTTGTCCGCACCAAATGTCGGGATCATCCAAGAGTCCGGAGGAAGTCAATTCGTCATAAAGATCGTTAGCAAAAAGGCTCGCCGCCCTCTTATACATCTCATCCTTCATTTTCAAAAGCTCTGCCTCGGGCTCGCTGATGATGAAATTAACAATATATCCGTCTTTTCTTGAACATAAAAGCCCGAATTCCTCGAGCGCTTCGACCTCGCTTTCGACAAAAACGGGTGAAACTCCGAGATCATCCGCGATCTCATTTACACTTTTGGCACGATTGCGAACGCAGTAGCAAATATTCTGCGCAAGTGCCGAACGAAGATAATCCGTTGCGCTTTTCGATCCGGAACTGCCGTTTATTCCAACGGCGCAAAATCTTATGGGATTAAACTTCAATTCACTTGTTTTTCTCATAGTACTCATACCTCTTTTTAATTCTTTTTTGGCTTCAAACAAGTGCCACTTGACAGTGCCGAGAGGAATATCGAGCTCTTTGGCTATTTCCGCCTGCTTGCGATTTTCGAAATAATACGCAATGATGATCCTTCGCTGCAGCTTCGAAAGATATGCGATCTCGCTCTGCAGGCGGCGGATCGCCTCGAACTCATCGTCTTCGCCGAACGCATCGGGATCGGTGAGCGTCTCCGCAACATCATCAAGCGGAACACCTACGGTGTTTTTAGCAGTATCGCGATAGTAATTGCTCAGCGTATTGTGCGCGATCGCCCAGATAAACTTGCCCGCATCTTCAATATCATCCTTGACGAGAAGTGCCCGGAACGCCCTGAACACTATCTCTTGCGAAAGATCCTCCGCATCCTGCTCGTTTTTGCACCGCTTCAGCGCAAATCCGAATATTGGTTTCAGATATTCAGTTATAATAATTTCGGCTTCTTGTCTGTTCACTTGTCCTCACCTCTTGAAAGCTTTCACCCATATAGACACGAAAATCTGAAAAGGTTGGTACTTTTTTATAATTATATCATATTTTTCGAAAATAGTCCACTCCGCACGCCGTTTTCGTCTTGACAATTGCGAACAAAACAATTATAATATAATCAATAAATCAAACGGAGGTCATGCCATGGCAAGACTCAAATTCGGTTGGGGCGAGGTTTCGCTCATTCCCGAGGGAAAAAAGATAAATTTAGCGGGACAGTTTTATGAAAGGATCACGGACGAGGTGCGCGATCCGATCTCGGTCACCGCGCTTGCGGTCGAGGGCGAGGATATTGCCATCTTCTGCGCCTGCGATCTCGTGAGCACCAGCTCTGCTTTGCTTCGATCCGCAAGAAATATACTCAAAAAGATCGAAGGATTCCCCTATGAAAAGGTGATCGTCAGCGCGATCCATTCGCACACTTCACTTTCCTATGCGCGCGCCGATGACTCTTACGGAAGTACGCTTAACGTGCTCTCGAAATACGCTCCCGAGGGCGTCGGATATGACGAGTTCGCCAAGGACGACTCGGGCGACCTGCTTGACGGCGAGTCGGCTCACGAGTTTTTGGCAGAAAAGATCGCCGAGGCGGCCCTACTTGCTTACAACGACCTGAAATTCGGCAAATATGCCGCGGGATTCGGACGCGCGGCTGTCGGAATGTGCCGCCGCGTTTGCTACGACGACGGAAGCGCGAAGATGTGGGGCGACACGAATTTCGCGAACTTCACCGAGCTTGAGGGCGGAAATGACAGCGGAATCGAGATGCTTTTCATCACCGACAAAAACGAAAAGCTCACGGGTGTCGTTGCCAATCTCGCCTGCCCTGCACAGATCCTTGAACACAGAAGCATTATTTCCGCCGATTTCTGGGGCGACGTCAAAAAGAACCTCCGCGCAAAATTCGGCGAAGGCATCTTCCTGCTCCCTCTCTGCTCTCCCGCAGGCGACCAGTGCCCGCGCGATATGATCCGTTGGGTCGAGCCCGAAAGCCCGATCAACGACCCCAACATAATCCGCGAAAACGTGCCCGTGCGCCGCGCAGATCCTTCGATGTTCGATGAAAAGGGCTGTGTCCGCGCTGCTCGCAGGATCACGGACGAGATCCTTTACGCTTATGAAGAGATCGATTCATACACCGATGAGGCAGAATTTGCGCATAAAGTCATCGATCTTGACATTCCCCTCCGCCGCGTGACTATCGAGGAAAAAGACCGCGCGCTTGAGGCTATCAAATCATTCTTCGAGAAGCACACGGGCGATCTCACCTTCAAGGATAACGCCGCGATGCACGTCCACGCGGGAACCGTGGCAAGATACGAGGTTCAGCAGACGGTTGACACCGACCCGATCGAGATCCACATCCTCCGCCTTGGCGACATTGCCTTTGCGACCAACCCCTACGAGCTTTTCCTTGATTACGGCAACCGCATCCGCTCGCGCAGCAAGGCAGCACAGACCTTCCTCATTCAGCTCTGCTGCGGAAGCAAGGGCTACCTGCCGACGGAGAAAGCCGAAAAGGGCGGTCACTACTCCGCATACGTTTCCAGCGGCACCGCGGGACACGAGGGCGGCAATCTGCTTGTAAGGAAGACCCTTACAGAGATCAACAAAATGTTTGATTAAATAAAAAAATCTCTTGACAAAGCAAGAGAAATGGTATATAATAATAGCAGAGGGACACCGATGACGGTTGCAACCTCTCCTAGTTAGTTAAAAAGATAACCGCTAAGGTTGGTAGCTTGGGCGGTTATCTTTTTTTGTTTTTGAAACAGGCTATAATGGCAATAATAAGCATAGCGATCTTGATAAGATCATCCCACGTTACGTACTCCATAATACCACCTCCCTCCTTGCGGAGGAAGGCAAAAAGATGACACTTCCTCCGAATGAAAGGAAGCAACCGCCACCGAAATGGTGTCTCTAAGGGCTTTCGCCGAACTAATTATAGCACGATATTGGTTTAATGTCAATAGCATTGTAAAAAACAAGGAAGAGATCCGCAGACCTCTTCCGTTTTTTGTTACTTATAAATATAAGGCACGATTTCCTTCGCAATCAGCGCCTTTTCCTCGTCTGTGGGAACCGAGAAAGGTTTGCGGCAGGTGCCGAAGTTCATTCCGATCTGATTGAGAACTTCCTTCTCCGCCTGCATTACGCCGACCTTGCAGAGGATCGCGATGATGCGGTTGACTTCCTTCTGAAGCTCTTGCGCCTCGGCGATCTTGCTTTCGGCAAAGAGAGCGCGGATCTTGACGAACTTATCCGCCATAAAGTTATAAGTACTTCCGACGCCGCCGTCCGCGCCCATCGAAAGGCCGCAAAGGAACATCTCGTCAAAGCCGTTGTAAACGACCTTGTCGGGGAACGCCGCTTTGCATTGCTCGAGCATAAAGAAGTCGTTCGAGGTGAATTTGAGTCCAACGAACTTATCGTCCGAGAGGAATTTTGCCATCTCCGAGATACCCATATTTACGCCCGAGAACGCGGGGAAATGGTAAACGAGCATCGGGATCGACGAGCCTTCCGCAAGTCGGAAATAATAATCCTTGATCTCGTTAAAGCTGAACTTGTAATAGAAGGGCGCAACTGATGAAATAGCATCGTAGCCGAGGGCATTTGCGTGATCGGCAAGAGTGTGCGCCTCGTCCTCGGAGATCGAGCCGATATGCGCGATCAAAGTCTTTTCGGGAGCCGTCGCCTTGACGATCTCCATGACCTGCTTGCGCTCCTCGGTGGTGAGAAGGAATGCCTCAGCGGTGCTTCCGCAGACGTAAAAGCCGTCCGCACCCATATTTACGTTGTGCTTGACAAGAGCCTCGAGAGCCTTTTCATTGATCTTGTTATTCTCATCAAACGGAGTCAGAAGCGCGGTAAAAATACCCTTGAATTTTTCCTGCATTTTGTACCTCAAAAAACATTTTTTGTTGTATTCTCATTTTCGGGTAGGAGAACGTCCTCCGGATAGAAGCTGTATCCGCGGATGAACGCCTTGTCGGCGTCGTCCTTGATATAGTTTACGACATAGATCTCGCCGTCCTCGAACTGCACCCAACCCGTGTAGCCGAGATCGGGGCTCGGGTTACGGTCATAATCGAGCGGCACAATGCGGACGCGCTGTTCCCTTCTGCCCGTGGCTTCGATGCTGTCGCGGCTCATAAAAGCGGCAAAGGTATTCTGCGTTCCCGAAGGGATATAGCGGTAGGTGACCATAACTCTGCCATCCGCAAGGAAACCCGAAACCGGGCGATGTCCGCTGTCCATCGAAGTATTGTATATCTCCGACCAGGTTTCTCCGCCATCGGCGGAGAGGACCTTGAGGATCGGATGACCCTTGACGGAATTTTCACGAAGGTATGCTACGAGCTTATCTTCCTCATATTCGAGGATCGATACCTCGCAGAGGTTATATTTCGGATCGGCGGCAACAGTCACGCGGTCGGACCAGGTCTTTCCGCCATCGTCGCTGTACCAAAGATACTGCTCGAGCTTGTTTGTTTCCGGCGACTTGAAATGAGCCGCAACGATGAGTCTGCCGCTTTTGAGCTGTCGATACTTATCGGGAACGATCCCGCAGAATGGGAGTCTGATCGGATCGCTCCAGCTCTCGCCCTCGCTGTCGCCGAGCCAGAGCCAGTTTTCAGCAGCACGGTTTTCGTTTTCAAAAACCTTGTCGCAGATGATGGTAAGGCTGCCGTCATTCAGCTTCGAGATACGCGCGCAGTTGAAATACTCGTTCGCGTGTCCTTTTTCGGTGAGCGGCTTCTTTTGCGACCAGGTCCTGCCGCGGTCAAGGCTTTCGGTGATCATCACGCGCGCCGCCTCGCGGTTCTTGTGATGCTCGCATTCCGAGAATACGCAGA
This sequence comes from Clostridia bacterium, assembly GCA_017415485.1. Taxonomy (GTDB): domain Bacteria; phylum Bacillota; class Clostridia; order Oscillospirales; family CAG-272; genus CAG-390. The sequence continues at coordinate 30,150 of JAFQGP010000130.1, read as the reverse complement.
TCAGCTTTCCGCCGTCGGTGAGCACCACATCGGGCCAAGCCTCATATATCGAATCGTCGCGGCTGACGTTGTATTTTTTAATCATTTAGTCTTCTCTCTTCTTTTTGAGTGCTACTGCTGCCGCTACTGCACCGACTACTGCCGCTGCAGACATTGCGGATGCGCCGCAGCCCTTCTTTTCGGGTGCAGGCTCGGTTACTTCGGGCTCGGTTACAACGGGAGGCTCGGTCGCCTCGGGAGCAGAAGTGGTTTCAATGGGAGCTTCGGTCGTTTCAACGGGAGGCTCGGTCTCCTCGGATGCTCCGCCGTCAGCCTTCCAGCCGGTAAGCTGGGTTATGAGCTCAATGAGGGCGTCTCCGCGGCTGATATAGGATTCAGCGGTGGGATGGCTTGCGATTCCCTTCTCGTTTGTATCACACGCTTTGAGCTGGAGGAAGGTTATATGCGTATCGCCTGCAGCGCGAAGATCGTTGACAACGCTCTTGATCTGAGGCATCCAACCTGCGCCCATCATACCGTATGCATAAATGATCTCCGCATTCGGGTTCTTTGCGCGGACGTCGAGCAGGAACGCCTTCACTCCCGCAATAAACTCGTCCCTGGAAAGGTTAGTTACGGTGCCGGAAGCATCGTTGGTACCCGCATTGATGACGATAACGTCAGCCTGACGCTTGAAGTCGTGCTTGACTCCCTCGAGGTTGTAATCATCGAGAGATGAGTAAAGCAGAGGAATAAGTCTTTCCGTGGTGTTGCCGTAGTTACGGACGACACCGCGGCCGGAAACTGCGATTACGTGGTAATCCGCGCCGAATGCGTTTGCGATGTACTCGGAATAGGTCTTGGTTCCGTCCTCGGTTGCGGTGCTCCACGAGGAAGAAGTGCTTGCCTCCTTAGAAGCGGAGTAACCGACGGTGATAGAATCGCCGACGAACTCAATGAGCTTCGACTTCTGTGCAGGGGGAGCGTGCTTTTCGCCGTCGTTGAGTTTCAACGAAACGAGAGCTGCAGTCGAGGAACGCGCGTTGCTTCTCTTAACGACACGAATGGTATAAGTGTTGTTGGGGTCAAGACCTTCGGCGAGGGTAACGGTCTGGTTAGCCTTGGTCAATGCAACGTCGGGCTGCTCAACGCCGTTGATAAAGATCTTGATATACGCGGTGTTGCCTCCGCCGGGAGCGTTCGACGCGATCTCCGCGCGCACGCCACTGCCCTTGAAGGTAAATTCAAATCCCGATGCCGACCAGTTGAAGAAGTGCTTTCCGTCAACGGAATAGGTTCTTCCGAGCCAGCGAACTTCGTTCTCGATATCAAAGAAGAGCTTGGCGGGATCGGTCGTGGTTACGGTTGCGGTATACACTTCCTCTTTCACTCCGTTTGCAGACATAATTTTAATGTAGAATGTATTGGTTTCCTTATAAAGTCTTACGGGATTTGCGATCTCCTTTGTGAGTTCCTTGTCGGCATATACCTTGAAGGTATTGCCCGCAGAAGTGGTGATCGCAACCTTATATTCATCCTTTGTCACGCTGTCCTTGAGAGTCTTTGCGCTCTTGTCAACGGTACCCGTGCTCGGTACGCCGTCAATAACAGACTTTGCGGGGTCATCCTTGGGGCTCTTGTAGGTGTTATCCTTCATATCGACCTCGGTGGTCGAGCTCGGAAGCGAGATCGCGGTGGGGATATTATCAAAGGTGTTGCCCTTGACGGTGAACTTCGATGCAAGATCACGCGAATCGGTCGCACCGTGGATGGCGATAAAGTTCTCGGATGCGATGCCCGAAACCTTGAATACGTTATCGGTGATGTTAAAGAAGATATTATCGCTCTTGATCTGAGGAACGATGATATTGTTGTTCGATGCAACGCCCGAATCATTGTCGAAGAAGACGTTGTTCGAGATGTTGACGGTGACTTTCGCGCACTTTGCAACGCTCGAGTTGAAGTTGTGTCCGCCCGCAGCGGGGGTCAGATTGCAGTTGAGGACCTGATTGGTCTTCTGTCTGAACATCGAATCGCGAATGGTATAGATCGCCTCTCCGCCCGCCTGCGCTACAGTGGACATTGAGAGGAATCCGAACATCTGCTTGGTGCTCTTGGAATCGAAATAAATTCCCGAAGCGTCCATATTATCAACGGTAAGGTTGAAGCCGGGAGCGGTGGTCTGACCTTCAAAACGGATATTCTCCGCGATAAGATTACGGGAATAGTTGTTTGTGGACTTGTTGGGATAGTAAGAATAGCAATAGAAGGGGCCGTTGTTGTTGGTAGTGTAACCGTAAACGAGCATATTCTTATAGGTAAGGGTAATGTTACCCGCCTCGCCGTAGTTCGATCGGAACATTCCCGCGCCCGAAACAGCCATGCCGTCGAAGGTTACGTTGTGGCAATCGTAAACAGCCTTGTTGTTGGCATTGATTCCGACGTGCCAGCTTGTGGTGAGGACTGCCTCGCCCTCGCCTCTCTGAGGATTGCGGGTCCAGTCATCGGTCTTCTCCGCTCCCTTGACGTTCGGGTCGATGCCCGCCTTGGGGCCGAGGAAGGTGACGTCCTTGGTAATAGTCACGGATTCGCTGTAAGTACCTGCGGCAAGAATGATGGTTCCACCCGCGGGAACAGCCTCAAGCGCTGCACTTACCTTTGCAAATCCGGTTTTTCCGATTATAACCGAATATGCCTTTTCGCCTATCTTAACGTCAGCAGCCGTGCCGTCAGCGGCAGTCAGCGATGCATCAACAACGACGGCATTGCCCGGAAGAACATCTGCCGATACGTTCAGCGCAAAGGGAAAAAGCGCCAATAACATTGAAATTGTCAAAAATGCGGAAATCAAGCGTTTCATACTTATTCCTCCTATTATTGTGGTAAACTTATTATATCACATTATTCATATTTAGTCAACAATTTGAAAACAAAAATCCGCCGTCAAGCGGCAAATTTACATCTCGCTTTTCCCTCTTACCTATTATCTCTTAATCACAAAAAAGCAGCCCCTTCCTTGCGGATGGGACTGCAGTTTTCGAAAGGATATCCTTGATTACTCAGCGTCGGTAGCTGCTTCCTCTTCAACCTCTTCGATCTCGATCTCGTCACAGAGCTCGTCATCGAGGCAGTAGTCGTCGCAATCGCAGCAATCGCAATCACAGCAATCGCAATCGCAGCAGAAGTAGCCCGCCTTCTTGAGAAGAGCATAAAGAGCAACGCCTGCAGCACCAATAGCAGCGATAATACCAAGGGTAATGCCAACTATCTTCCAATAGTTAGTCTTTTCTTCTTTCTTCTGGAACAGAAACATTGTAAATACCTCCAAAAATATTTTTTTGCAATTATATTATATCATATTTTTTTGAAAAAGCAACACTTTTTCGAAGAATTTTGAAATAATTTTTCAAACATTTAAAATCCACTCATTTTTTTGCGCCAAAAGTATTTATTTTTTCCAAGTTTTGTGATAGAATATATAATAGGTAAATTTGTGGAGTAAAAAATGACTTATATCAAAGCCGTCGCGCTTCTTTCGGAAGCCGGTATCGAAAACGCGGAGACCGACGCCGCCATACTTTTTGAGCATTTTGCGGGCGTGGCGAGACACACTCTGCCCTTTCGTAAAAACGAGGAGATCGAGAGCGAGGAACTATCCTCCGCCATAGAGCGCAGACTCGCGCGCGAGCCGTTGCAGTACATCCTCGGCGAATGGGAATTCTGCGGGCTTCGCTTCACTCTCAATTCCGATTGCCTTTGCCCCCGCCCCGACACAGAGCTGATAGTTGAGCTTGCGCTCAAAAATCTCCCGCCGCGCGCACACTTTTGCGATATCGGCACGGGCAGCGGTGCGATCGCGGTCTCTGCAGCACATTACAGAAAAGACACGACCGCAGAAGCTTTCGATATCAACGAAAACGCCCTCTCTGCCGCCTCCCGCAACGCGGATATAAACGGCGTTTCGGACAGGATAAAATTTACCAAAGCCGACGCACTTTCTTCTGATTTCCTCGAAGGAAAGACATTCGACGCCATCATCTCAAATCCGCCCTATATTCCCGCCGATGTCATCCCAACCCTTGCGCCCGAGGTGCTTCTTGAGCCTCACCGTGCGCTCGACGGCGGCGATGACGGACTCATCTTCTACCGCGCTATCACCGAAAAGGCGAAAACAGCGCTGGGGATGAGCGGCTTCGTTCTTTACGAGGTCGGCATCGGTCAGGCAGAGGACGTTGCACGTATCGGCGAAGCAAACGGATTCAAAGCGGAGATATATCCCGATCTTTCGGGCATCGACCGCGCAGTTTTATTACGAAAAATCTAACTTTGGAAGGTATTTATACATGAAGATCGCAGTTCTCGCGGGTGGTCTTTCCCCCGAAAGAGATGTATCCCTCACCTCGGGCTCGCTCATAGCGACCTCACTTTCAAGATCGGGGCACGCAGTCGCCCTCGTTGATCTTTATCTCGGACTCAAGAAAATCCCCAAGGACATCGAAAGCCTTTTCGTCAAGGGCGAAAGCTATTCATACAAGGTTGAAACCGCTGAGCCCGACCTTGAAGCTCTCATTGCTTCAAACGGCGGCAGACGCGCGCCGATAGGCGAAGGAGTTCTTGATATCTGCCGCGCGGCAGACGTCGTTTTCCTCGCGCTTCACGGCTCGATCGGCGAAAACGGTCAGCTCCAGGCTACACTTGACTGCCACGGAATCAAAAAATACACAGGAACCGGCTACATCGGCGCGCTTCTTTCGATGGATAAGGACATCTCGAAGCGCCTTATGGTCGAGGCGGGAGTCAAAACTCCCCGCTGGGTCTACGTTGACACCACCCATCCGAACGCAAAAGAGATCGCCGCGACAGTCGGACTGCCCTGCGTCATCAAGCCCGCCTCCTGCGGCTCGAGCGTCGGTGTTTCGATAATCAACAGTATCGATCAGATCGACGAAGCTATCAAGGCTTCGGCAAAATACGAGCGTTTCCTGCTCGCGGAGGAAATGATCAAGGGTCGTGAATTTACCATTGCTATTCTTGACGGCAAGGCACTGCCCCCCGTCGAGATCATTCCCAAATGCGGCTTTTACGATTACAAAAACAAATACCAAAGCGGACTCACCGAGGAGATCTGCCCCGCGCATATCACCGAGGAGGAAAACAAACGCCTCGCCGATGCCGCACTCGCGGCTTTCTCGGCGCTCCGAATGGAGATGTACGGCAGAGCCGATTTCATCCTCGGCTCGGACGGCGAATTCTACTGCCTTGAGGTCAATGCCCTTCCCGGCATGACCCCCACCTCGCTCTTACCCCAGGAGGCTGCGGCAGTAGGTATTGGATATGACGAACTTTGCGAGCTTCTCGTTAAACTCGCTTACGAAAAGGAGTAAAAACTATGCTGTATTCAAAGGAAGTCGATCAGAGCGGACTCGTCCGCTACGGAATTCTCGGACTCGGCATCGGAATGGCACACGTTGGAGCTGCCGCCGCTTCGGGCAAATGTGTCCTCTGCGCTGTCGCGGATCTCGACGAGGCTCGCCGCGCGAATTTCAACGCGGAATACCCCGACGTTCCCGCTTATAACACCCTCGAGGAAATGCTTGCGGCAGAAGATCTCGATGCCGTCAGCATCTGCCTGCCCACGGGTATGCACGCCGATTACGCCATCCGCGCAATGGAGGCGGGTGTTCACGTGCTCGTTGAAAAGCCCATCGACGTGACTGTTGAAAAGGCGCTTCCCGTCATCGAGGCGGCAAAGAAGACCGGCAAAAAGTGCGGCGTCGTTTTCCAGAACAGATACAATTTCGGAATGGATCCCGTTTGGGAGGGACTTTCGGACGGCACTCTCGGCAAGATCTTCCTCGGCACCTTCGCCGTAAAATGGCACCGCGACGACGCATATTACGCCGCAAACGGCGGATGGCGCGGCACCTGGGAGATGGACGGCGGCGGATCCTTGATGAATCAGTCGATACATACCGTTGACCTTATGCTTCAGATCATGGGCAAGCCGAAGTCGATCACCTCGCAGATGCGCCTTTGCAATCACAATATCGACAGCGAGGACCTCACCGTTTCGACCCTCACCTTTGAATCGGGCGCGGTTGCGACATTCACAAGCACCACCTGCGCATACCCCGGCATCTGCACCGAGATCTCGCTGACCTGCGAGAACGGATACGTCGCCCTTGACGCCGACAAGCTCACGATGTGGAAGCTCCGCGGCGCATCGCCCGAGGATGAAGCCGAAAAGCTCGCGCGCTACTCCGTCGGCAACCGCAAAGCGCAAAAGCTCTGCCGCGGCAGACTTTTCGGCCACAAGAGAGTTGTTGACGATTTCTGTGCCGCGATCCTTGAGGGCCGCGAGCCCGCAGTCACCGTTGAAGCGGGACTTCTGCCCCTTCGCGTCATCTGCGCCGCATATGAATCCGCAAAGACCGGAAAAACAGTATTTTTTGATTGATTTTTTCGATTTTTTTCGCGCTACCTATTGAAATTAAGTAAAAAAAGTTATATAATATTTTATTATATTTGTTATCGGAGGTGCCAATATGGATCCCAATGTAAGACCCGATTCTATGGAAAGAATCACAAATTTTGAACTCGCAAACAAATTTATCGAAGAGCAGGTTGCCGCCGTCAGAGCGCAGGTGGGCGACAAGAAGGTCCTTCTGGCGCTTTCGGGCGGAGTTGACAGCTCTGTCGTTGCCGCGCTTCTCATCAAAGCGATCGGCAAGCAGCTCGTCTGCGTTCACGTAAACCACGGACTTATGCGCAAGGGCGAAAGCGAAGCCGTTATCGATATGTTCGGCAAGACCCTTGAGGCAAACCTTGTTTACATCGACGCTACCGACCGCTATCTCGATCTTCTCGCGGGCGTTTCGGATCCCGAGACCAAGAGAAAGATAATCGGCAAGGAATTCATTGAAATTTTTGCAGAAGAAGCAAGAAAGCTTGAAGGCATCTCCTTCCTCGCACAGGGCACCATCTACCCCGATATTCTCGAGTCTGTCAAGCAGGCAGAGGGCAAAAAGGCAGTCAAGTCGCACCACAACGTCGGCGGACTTCCCGAGGACCTCAAGTTCGAGCTCGTTGAGCCCATCAAGCTCCTCTTCAAGGATGAGGTCAGAGTAGTCGGCGAAGCTCTCGGACTTCCCCACGCAATGGTATACCGTCAGCCCTTCCCCGGCCCCGGACTCGGCGTTCGCTGCCTCGGCGCGATCACCCGCGACCGTCTGCACGCACTCCGCGAAGCAGACGCTATCCTCCGCGAAGAGTTCGCCAACTGCGGCCTTGCAGAAAAAGTATGGCAGTACTTCGTCATCATCCCCGATATCAAGTCTGTCGGCGTAAAGGACGAAAGCCGCTATGAAGGCTGGCCCGCGATCATCCGCGCCGTCAACACCAAAGACGCCATGACCGCCACCATCGAGGAGATCCCCTACGCAGTTCTCCACAAGATCGTAAACAGGATCACCACCGAAGTAGAAGGCATCAACCGTGTCCTCTACGACCTCTCGCCTAAGCCCACGGGCACGATAGAATGGGAGTGAGTTTTGCTACGCAAAACTCAACTATGATTGCCTTCGGTAAGTTATCAGTTATGATACGCTTCGCGTAGTTATGATGCACCTTCGGTGCAGTTTGATGTAACATGGCAATCATATCATAACGAGTGCGTAGCACTCCCATAACATTTGGCGAAGCCAAATTCATAACTCTAAACTCATAACTTCTAAAATCCCCCGAAAGTTTAACCGCTTTCGGGGGATTTTTTGTAAATTGCACAAAAACGATATTGACAAAATCGTAAATTTATGCTATTATTATATTATCAATAAATATTTGGAGGAATTACCAATGAAAAAGTACGCAAGATACATATCTCTGTTACTTGCATCGCTTATGATCCTCGCGCTGCTTGTAGGCTGCGCTGAAACCAACGATCCCGTTGCAGAGACCACTCTCGCTCCCGCGGAGACCGCTGCTCCCGGCGACTCCCAGGTAGCAGAAACCACAGAAAGCATTTATGATGAAAACGGCTACTTGAAGAGCTCTCTTCCCGACGAGCTCGACTTCGGCGGCGAGACCATCACCGTTCTTTGGTGGACTGACGTTGAAAACCCCGAGTTCTTCGTTGAAGAGCAGTCCGGTGATATGATCTCCGACGCTATCTTCCAGCGTAATGCGAACGTTGAAAGCAAAATGGGCATCAAGCTCGAGTGGGAAGGCATCAAGGGTCAGTATAACAACGGTGTCGGTAAAGCTTACGCAGATCACGTAGGCAACGTTTACGCATCCGGTGACAGCACATATGACCTTATGTCGGCGCATTCCCGTACCATCGCGCTCACCGCAATGTACGGCTACTGTGCAGACCTTATGCAGGCAGAATACCTCGATTTCCAGAAGCCCTGGTGGCCCGCAGTTATGCTTGACACCGCAACCATCGGCGACTCGCTCTACTTCGTAACCGGCGACGTTGCAACAAACTCCATCCACCAGATGTACGCCATCTTCTACAACAAGGATATCCTCGCACAGTATCCCGAGCTTGTTGAGCCCTCCACATACGTCAAGGAAGGCAACTGGACGATGGAAACCATCCAGATCCTCACCAAGGAACTTTATCAGGACCTTGACGCAAGCAACTCCGCAAACGAAAACGACTTCTACGGCTTCACTTCCCTTAACTGGCACTTTGACGCAGTTTACTACGGCGCAGGTCTGAAGCAGGCTGAAAAGGACCCCGAGACCCTTATGAAGATCTCTCCCGACTACACCTCCGAGAAGGCTGCAAATCTTGTAGATATAGTCGGAGGCTGGGTCAAGCAGGGTGATGTTTACATCAACTCCTCCAACTACCGCACACCCTTCCTCAACGGCAATGCACTTATGAGCATGGCTCGTCACCATGACATTGCAAACCGCCTTTCTGAAGTAAGCTTCAGATACGGTATCGTTCCGATCCCCAAGTTCGACAAGGATCAGGAAAGACACTACACCGTTGTCGGTAACCCCTGCTCTTTCTACTCGATCTACACCCTCTCGAAGGATGTAAACCGCGCTGCTGCTGTTCTTGAGTGTTGGGCAAGCGAGGCTTACCGTCTCACCACTCCCGCAATCTTCGAAATGACCATGAAGCTCAGATATTCCGAGACCTCGGTTGAGTCCGAAATGTACGACATCATCCGCGAAGGTATCGTATTCGACTTTGGTCGTCTGTTCAACTCCTCCCTTAACGCAATGAGCGACCAGTGGGACAACGCCGCGATCGCAGGCACTCCTTGGGCATCTCTCAGCAAGCGTTTGGAGAAACAGCTCGTCAAGCTGTTCAAGGACATAACTGACAGCTTCGCATCTATCCAAAATTAACCCGGATCGAATTCTTGCCCGAAAGCCTTAATTCCGAGGCTTTCGGGCTTTTTTACAGGAGAATAACATGACTAACAAGTACTGGATCGCAAGGAGAAATATCCCCCAACTCCCCTTCGGAGAAAACGGCGAGGGATGGGGGAAAATCGCTGAAGCTAATCTGAAAACGCTTGACCCTGAAAAAGCGAGCGTGATCTTCCGCAAAGAGTACACGTTTGCGGAAACGCCCTCCGAGGCGAAGATCAAAATTTGCGGTCTCGGTTTCTACCATTTATATATAGACGGCAAAAAAGTGGGCAATTATGCTCTCTCCCCACTCGAAACGGCTTACCGCAAGCTTGCGCTTTATGACGAGTTTTACGTCACCTCTCTGCTCCCCGCAGGCGCTCATACAGTTGCCGTCGAGCTCGGGAACGCGCGTTTTTCGACCCCGAAAAAATATTGGGGCTGGCGCGCGGCTTACTACGGCGATCCCTGCCTTGCATTTGAGATGTCCGTTGCTTATGCAGACGGAAGGCACGAGGAATACGTTTGCGACGAAAGCTGGAAATGCTCGCACGGCGCGATCACGCACAATTGCTACTATGACGGCGAGCGATGTGATGCCCGCCTTGAGCAGACGGGATGGAAAGAGAACGGATTCGACGACAGCGCGTGGCAAAACGCACTTCGCATCGAAAGCCCGACGCGCCGCCTTGAAAAGAACGAGTATTTCCACATAATCAAAAGGACCGAGCTTGATCCAATCGCAGTCAAAAAGCGCGTAAACGGAAAGACGATCCACGTCTTCGGCGAAAATATTTCGGGATGGGTTCGCATCAAAGTGCAAGGCGAGCGCGGCGAAAAGATTCGCATACGCTATGCCGAGTCAATGCGCGACGGATATCTTGATACCGTTTCAAACGCGGATGCCGAAAATGTTGACGAATATATCCTCTCGGGCGAGGGAATCGAGGTCTACGAGCCCTCCTTCAGCTTCTGCGGTTTCTCGGTCGTTGAGATAATGATCGAAAACTGCATGGCAGAGCTGCTTGAAGTAAAGGCTTTCCACGTTTATGCCGACATTGACGGGACGGGACATTTTGAGAGTGACAACGCGGAGATCAACCGTCTGCACGATGTCATTATCCGCACACAAAAATCCGCGCTGCAAAGCTTCCCGATGGACTCTCCGCAACGCTCCGAGCGCTTGGGCTGGATGGGCGACGCGCACATCACCGATCTTGTCTGCCTCTATAACTTCGATATGAGCGCATATTACCGCAAATTTCTTGAAGACATTGCACTCTGCGCGCATTCCGAAACCGGCGCAATGCCGCATATTGCCCCGTGGCACGATCAGTTCCACTCGATCGACTGGTCCTCGGGCTTCTCGGTCATCCTTTGGGATCACTACCTCTTTTATCGCGACCGCGAGGTTCTCGAAAAATACGCTCCCGTGCTGATGCGGTATATCGAATTCCTGAAAACGCAGGGACCGATCCTCCCAAAGACCCGTTACGGCGACTGGATGTCGCGCGACGAGGGCTGGACGCGAGGCGATCCCGAATCCTGCTCGACACTTTACTATCTCTACAACCTAATAATCGCGAAAAACGTGCTTGAGGCACTCAGCCGAGATTCTTCCGAGCTCGCAAAACTTGTCGAAGAGCAGAAAAAGATCATTCTTGACACCTTCTACGATGTCGAAAACGTCGTTTTCGACGGCAACTCGCAGTTCAGCCTATCCTTTGCGCTGAAGCTCGGCATCATTCCCGAAAGTGACGTCGAATCGGCGGTAGAAAAGCTTTGCGCCAATATTGAGGCACACGGCTATCACCTGACAACGGGCATTCTCGGCACGAAGTACGTAATGGAAGTTTTGCGCGACAACGGCAGATGCGATATCGCTATGAAGCTTCTCTTGCAGGACACCTATCCCTCGTGGCTCGATATGATACGCGGCAAGACCACTCTGCCCGAGCAATGGGACGGCGGAAAATCGCAGAACCACTGTATGTTCGGCAGTATCGACGGTATTCTTTACAGTATGCTCGCGGGAATCCGCGTCGATAAAGAGATCGAGATCAAGCCGTATTTTGCAGCGGAAGTCGATCACGTTTGCGCTTCAACTGCGCTCGCGGGCGGAAAAATAATCGTTGAATGGACGTGCAAAGACGGCAATATCGAGCTCAGCATCATAATTGAAGGCGGACTTGAAGCGAAGTACGCTGCCGAAGTTTTAGGCGCGGGTGAGCACATTTTTAAGATAAGTTTAAAAAATCATCCTGCGTAAGGTATTGCTTGTGACGCAGCGTAATATGCTATAATTACGGCGTAAGGAGGTGAATGCTATGTCAAAATACACAACGGGAGAGATCGCGAAGCTTTGCGGCGTTTCCGTGCGGACGGTTCAATATTACGATTCGCGCGGGATCCTGATCCCGAGTGAGCTTTCCGAGGGCGGCAGACGTCTTTATTCCGAGGACGATCTTGCGAAGATGAAAACAGTCTGTTTTCTCCGCGAGATGGGTCTGCCGATCAACACGATTGGCGAGCTTTTCGCAGAGGACGACCCCGAAAGCGTCATTTCGATCATTCTCGATCAGCACGAGGCGGAGCTCAAAGCAGAATCCGAATCTCTGCAAAAGAAGCTCGAAATGGTCGAGGAGCTGCGCCGCGGACTCAAAAAGACCTCAAACTTCTCCCTTGAATCTTTAGGTGATATAGCAATTCAAATGGAAAACAAAAAGAAGCTTTACCGTATGCGCTGGACTATAATCGTCATAGGCATCATTTCCGAGATCGTCGAGGTCGGTACGCTTATGCTCGGTATACTTGAGGGAATCTGGTGGCCCTTCATCGCCATCGGTCTGCCCATCGTAATTGCTATTGGAATCTGGATCACTATATTCTACTACAAGCGAGTGGAATACATCTGCCCGAAGTGCAATCACGTCTTCAAGCCGAGCTTCAAGGAAATGTTCTGGGCAAATCACACCCCCACGACCCGCAAGCTCCGCTGCCCCGAATGCGGACACAAGGGCTTTTGCGTTGAATCTTACTGTAAGGAGAACAAGAAAAATGGATGAAATTATGGAATATCTGCCCTTTCTGATACCTCTCGTGATCGCCGAATTCGCGCTTCTGGGCTATACTCTTTGGCACATTCTGACCCACGAGCATTATAAAATGGGAAATCGTGCACTCTGGCTCATTATTACGATTGTGTTTATGAATTTTCTCGGTCCCATTCTCTATTTTATCCTCGGACGGGAGGACTCGTAAATGGATATGCTGAAGATCACGGGACTCTATAAACACTTTGGCGACAAAGAAGTTCTCAAGGGACTTGATCTGACAGTACCCGAAGGCAGTATTTTCGGATTCATCGGCAAAAACGGCGCGGGCAAAACCACAACGATGAAAACGGTACTCGGTCTGCTTAAAGCAGATTCTGGAGAGATCGAAGTTGCGGGCGAGCGCGTTGTTTACGGTCAGACTGCGACAAACCGATATATCGGTTACCTTCCCGACGTCCCGGAATTTTATTCCTTCATGAATGCGTCCGAATATCTCGCATTTTGCGGCGAGATCACGGGTATGGATAGAGCTGAGATCGCCGCGAGAAGCTCCGAGTTGCTTGAGCTCGTAGGTCTACAAAATGAAAAGCACCGCATCAGAGGCTTTTCACGCGGAATGAAACAGCGGCTTGGAATTGCGCAAGCATTATTGAACCGCCCGAGGCTCCTTATTTGTGACGAGCCGACGTCCGCGCTCGATCCCGTGGGAAGAAAAGAAATCCTCGATATTCTTCTCGCTGTGCGCAAGCAGACTACGGTCCTCTTTTCGACACACATCCTGTCGGACGTGGAGCGTATTTGTACCGATGTTGCTCTCCTTGGGGAGGGCAACATAAGCATTGAGGGCAAGTTATCCGATATCAAAACCGGATACAGACGCGATGAATATACGATCCTGACAGAAAGCCGTTCAGATTCCGAAATACTTTGTGACACATTCAGCGGGATCACATGCGACGACCAAGGCATCCTGCACTTCAGCGAATCAAGCCACGCACACGTTGAGATCCTGCGTTTCATTTGCGATCGAAATATTTCCATTTTGAAAATAGAGCGTACTGAACCTACCCTCGAATCGCTCTTTATGGAGGTGATTGACAAATGAGCAATCTTGCCGCTTTTATAAGAAAAGAAGTGACCGAGCATATCCGCTCCGGAAAGATCACCATACTCGTCGTCATTTTCATTATTCTCGGCATAATGAATCCCGCCATAGCAAAACTTACGCCGTGGCTTCTTGAAACAATGGCGGACACGCTTGCCGAGAGTGGCATGACTGTCACAGAGGTAACCGTATCCGCGCTCGATTCATGGGTGCAGTTCTTCAAAAATCTTCCTATGGGATTGATTGCATTTATTCTCTTTGAAAGCAACAGCTTTTCAAAAGAATATCAATCCGGTACTTTAGTGCTTTCGCTGACAAAGGGACTGAAAAGGCACACCGTAGTCACAGCCAAAGCGATCGTAATATCAACCCTCTGGTCCGCCCTCTATTGGCTCTCGTTTGGCATCACTTACGCATACAACGCCTATTTCTGGGATAACGGCATAGCTCAAAGTCTGCTCTTCTCTGTCGTCTGCGGTTGGCTGATAGGAGTTTTCGCCGTCGCACTTGCGGTATTCTTCTCAACAGTTGCAAAGTCAAACACAGGAGTCCTCATGGGAATCGGCACGATATTTGTATTGTCTTACATCCTCTCTGTCATCCCCAAGCTCAATGAATACCTGCCAACGCGACTTCTTGACGGCAATTCGCTGATCTACGGTAAATCATCCCCGAAAGATTATGCGGCAGCGCTTATACTCACTCTTGCTGTCATCGTCGTATCATTCATCGCAAGCATACCGATATTCAATAAGAAACAGCTTTAATTTTCAGCACCGCAAAAAAGCGGTGCTTTTTTTGATATTTTTTTCAAAAACCCCTTGACAAATATATCGAAGTGCGATATAATATAGGTACGATATATCGAACTGCGATATATCGCAGTGAGACACAAGGAGGAAGAAATGGATCAGCATATAAAAAAGGTCTACGTTCCGATGACGGAAACCGCATTTTACATTCTTCTCTGCCTGCGCGAACCAAACCACGGCTACGGAATCGTTCAAACGGTCGAAAAGCTCACGGACGGTGCGATCAAACTCGCCCCGGGAACGATGTACGGCAGTCTTTCGAAAATGGAAAAGGACGGCGTCATACGCTTCATCCGTGAGGAGGACAAGCGCAAGATCTACAAGATCACCGATCTCGGCGAGGAAGTCCTTGCTCTTGAAATAAAGCGGATCGAACGTCTTTACAAGATCGCGATGGGAGGATCAGAATGAAAAACAAAAACGAACGCAAACAATTTAAGTATTTCAGCATCTTTGAATACGAAAAAGAGGAAAAATACCTCCGCGAGATGCACAAATCTGGTTGGAGGTTCTTGAAGGTCACGGGACTCGGCGTTTATCATTTTGAAAAATGCATCCCCGCGGACGTGATCTATCAGCTTGACTACAATCAGGATTCAAAGGAGCATAAGGACGAATATCTTCAGATGTTCTCCGACTGCGGTTGGGAGCATATTCAGGAATACGCGGGATACTCCTACTTCCGCAAGCCCGCAGCCGAGATGAACGGTGACGAAGAGATCTTCAGCGATAATGAGTCAAAATTGCAAATGATGGAACGAGTGCTCAAAGGCAGGATGCTCCCGCTTCTCATTATCTTCTTCTGCTGCCTTGTGCCGCAGTTCGTTATTAATATATTCAGCACTCGCAACTACGCCGCCGCAGGTGTAATAGCCGGAGTCTTGCTCCTCTACATCGCGGTATTCACATACGCCGTCGTAAATTATCTTAAAGCAAAAAATGATCGGAGGTAAAAATGGAACCCTCAACAATAGCATCATTCATACCAATATGGATCCTGCTCTTTGTCATACTGCCCGCGCAAAGACGCAGAAGAAGAACGATTTTAGCAAACACAATACTCAATAAAGGATTGGAGAACAAAGAAATGTTTGAACTTGCAAAAAGATTTATCGAAAAAGAATGCATCATCTACGTCTTTGACGGCAACCAGTACACCGGAGTGATCAAGGAAGTCAACGAGGGCGCGATCCTTATCGAAAAGAAGGGCACCGCCGAGGCGATCAACCTGAGTTTCGTTGTGAAGATCAAAGAGATTCAGAAGTGTAAGAAATAAGATATATGAAAAAAGTATATCTTGATCTGCCACCTGATTATGAGTACTCAACGCTGAAAAAATGGGGACTGGAGCACACTCGAAGCAAGGCACTTGAGTCGCCCGACGGCAAGTATCTCTGCGCGATAACCTCGATCAGTACGGTGTGGAACGGTGTAGACAACGGATATTTTACACTTTTTGAAAACAAGCCGACACAAAAACTGATCTTTGAGCACACGATCGACTCGATCTTTTACGAATCCGAATACCCAACTTTTACTCACGACGGAAAGCTCCTGCTTCACACTCTGCTGACGCACCGCTTTTCGGAAATGCTGATAAGATCCTTTTTCGTGATCGATCCCGAGAACCGAACCTTTGCGCTCATTCCTTTGCGCGACAGCGGGGATAGCGGCTATCATTGCGACAGACTCGAGCATATCGGTGACGGAAAATACCTTTCCCTGCCGGGTGAGGTGAAAATTGATATCGACAAGCTGACCTATTACCCGCTTGAAAAGCTCAACGATCTCACCGATGTAGACATCCCTCGTTTCCGATTCGGAGCAGTCGAGCCGATCCCGAATTTTCCGAAGAGAAAACCGATCATTATCCCCTATCTCTTCCGTCAGTATCAGCTGCATAAGTCGCTCACAGTAACCGACGTTCTCAAGCAATGCTATCAGGCTGCTTACGGCGCAGAGCATCTGCTGACCGACAAGGAGGCGGCAAGACGTTATCTCGAGCGCGAGTTTGAAGCCACTCCCGCCGAGGATGTTTTGATCTGTGAGCATATCTCGGATGACTTTTGCCGTGTCAACATTGCCGCTTGGAAACATCGCGGACTGCCTGCGAACGATCTTTTCGAGCTTTTTGCGGCATCGGCGTATCCGAGAAAGAATGGGCGAGAGCTTCTTGAAGGCTTTTTGCACGAGGCGGAGGGTTTTACAGATCATCGCGATATGACGATGAAAAGAACTCACGGCACGAAGGCTCCGTCCTTTGACCGGATCAATACCTTTTCAAAAAATGCGAGAGAGATCATCGAAGAATACCGCCGCGCGGGAATGCCGGCAATTCACCACAGCGATGCCTACCGCGAGGCTGAACATCCCGCATACAGAGTTGTTGAATCCAAGCTTTTGCGGGAGTATTTTGAGAAGAAACATTGACTGCAAAGGCAAGATTTTGAATAATTAATTTTCAATTATCTCTTGAAATTTGTACATAATTATGATATAATAATGTACAGAGAGGAGGCGATACTATGCCGCAGATCAAACCGATCACAGATTTACGAAACACAACCGAAATATCGGAGCTTTGTCACGCAAAGAAAGAGCCGATATTCATAACCAAAAACGGCTATGGCGACCTCGTTGTTATGAGCATTGAAGCCTACGAAGAGTTAATTGAAACTATCAAAACCGATTCAGCTATACACGAAGCTGAAAAAGAATTTGAGCGCGACGGAGTCCTTCTTGATGCAAAAGAATCGCTGAGTGCATTGCGGAGAAAGTATATTGGATAATTATTCTGTCAAATTATATGCACGCGCAAACCGCGATCTTGAAGAAATATTCAAATATATCGCAAACAATATCTCCGAACCTCTTGCAGCAGAAAAAATGATTGACGCTTTGGAAAACGCCATCGCCAATTTAGAGTATTTTCCCGAACGCGGTGCGATAAGACAAAACGGTATCTATGCAAACAAATACTACCGTCAATTATTCGTGAAAAACTATGTCATAATTTACAAGGTATTGAAAGAACACAAAGAGGTTCATATCGTTACTGTAAGGTATGCCCCAAGTAATTTTTAAGGAAAGCACCGATTTTCGGTGCTTTTTTCAGTTTTCCTATTGACAATCCGTTCCTTTTGTGATATACTATGCATAACGTAGTATTATACAAAAGGAGGTATCAGATGGATATTCAAATGAAGCGCGGGCTGCTTGACGTTTGCGTGCTTGCGGCGATCAAGGAAGAAGATTCCTACGGTTATCAGATCATCAAGGACGTAAGGCCCTTCATTGAGATCTCCGAGTCGACACTCTACCCCATCCTGCGCAGACTCGAAGCGGCGGAATTGCTCACCGTCCGCACCGCCGAGCATAACGGAAGACTGCGAAAATATTATCACATCACGCAGGCTGGTCTCGGGCGCATCGAGGATTTCAAAAACGAGTGGAAAGAGATCATGTCAATATACAAATTTGTGACGAAGGGGGACGCTGACAATGAATAAGGAGCAATTTTTGATCGAGCTTGCCGCAGCACTTGCGGGACTGCCCGAGGAAGATATTGAAAAAAGCCTTGAATACTATTCCGAAATGATTGACGACCGCACCGAGGACGGTATTTCCGAGGAAGAAGCCGTTGCGGCACTCGGAACGATCGCGGAGATCCGCGCGCAGATCATCAAGGACACACCGCTTCCGAAAATAATAAAAGAAAAGGTCAAGCCGAAACGCTCCTTCCGCGGATGGGAGATCGCCATGATCATCATCGGTTTTCCGCTTTGGTTCCCGCTGCTTATCGCGGCGGCAGCTGTCGTATTTTCGGTCTATGTTACCCTTTGGTCGGTGATCATCGCGTTCATTGCGGTCGATATTGCATTTTTCGCAGCAGCTTTGGCGGGCGTTCTCGCTTCTCTGCCCGTCTTTATCACGGGCAACGCCGCTGCAGGACTTTTGCTGATCGGCGCGGGACTTCTCTGCGCAGGCTTCGGCATTCTTTGGCTCTTCCTCTGCATCGGTACAACAAAGGGTATAGTCTGGCTTACCAAGGTCTTTATCAAATCACTTTTGATCCCGAAAGGAGATAAATAAATGAAAAAAAGCACAGTTGCAATAATCGTTGCCGTCTGCCTTGTCGTGGCGGGTATCGCGATCGCGGGAGCCGCTTTTTCAATGGCGGAATTTGACTTCAAAAACTTTGATACCGAAAACTATGAGGAGGTCACTCATACTATCGAGGGCGATTTCAATCATATCGTGATAGCAACGCAGATACATAATATCGATCTTGCTATCTCCGAGGACGGTATATGCAAGGTCGTGGGCGATGAAAACGACAGTATCAAGATCGAGGCAAGTGTCGAGGGCGACATCCTCACCGTCAAAACAGTTGACACGCGCGAGTGGTATAACTTCATCGGCATCGGTCTCGGTGATGCGACGCTGACTCTCTATCTGCCCGAGTCCGAATATATCTCTATAACCGCCGCATCCGACACGGGACATATCAACATTCCCGAATACTTCAGCTTTACCGGCGCATCGATAGCAACCTCAACCGGTGCGATCGTGTTCAGAGCCAAGATCGACCAAGAACTCGCGCTTGCAAGCAACACGGGAAGAATTTCGGTCAGCAAACAGAAGCTTTTGAAGCTCGACTGCGAGACCTCAACGGGCAATATCACTCTTGAAAACATCGAGGCTTCAGGCTCCGTCCGAGCCGAAGCGACTACAGGCAAGGTCAACCTGAATGACATAAAGTGCAACAGCATTGATGTCGAAACTACTACGGGTAACATCTCACTTCAAAATGTAATAGCGGAGGCATATATCACGATCAGCGCCGATACCGGCAAGATTTCACTGCTGAGTTGTCTTTCAGATTCGTTGAACATCGACACAGACACGGGTGACGTCAAGCTTGACGCCTGCGACGCCAATAATATCGTCATAGAAACCGACACAGGCGACGTTATGGGCTCTCTCCTCACGCCAAAGATCTTCGACACCGACACCGGCACGGGCGACATCCGCGTTCCGCAGAGCGGCGAGGGCGGATTCTGCAGGATCAGAACCGATACCGGCGATATTAATATCGAAATCGAATAGATAAAACGGCAAGTTTCGGCTTGCCGTTTTTTCTGTACCTATTGATTTAAATCAATTATTGTGATATAATTAATATATATTTTCAAAAACAGGTGCAAAACAATGAAACTCACCGAACTTTTCAAAAACGACAAGCTTTCCCTCTCCTTTGAGGTGTTCCCTCCCAAGACCGACACGGCTTTTGAAAGCGTCAAGCACGCGACTGAGGAGATCGCCAAGCTCCGTCCCTCTTTTATGAGCGTCACATACGGCGCGGGCGGCGGAACGAGCAAATATACCCTCGATATCGCAAAAAATATCAAGGCAAACTACGGCGTACCGACTCTGGCTCATCTGACCTGCGTTTCCTCGACTCACGAGACCGTTCGCGAACGCATTGAGGATATGAAGGCGGCGGGAATCGAAAATGTCATGGCTCTGCGCGGCGACATCCCCGCGGGACTTGAAAACGCCGACCGCTCGCATTGGGACTACAAGCACGCACTCGAACTCGTCCGCGAGCTCAGGGAATCGGGTGCCGATTTCTGCATCGGCGGCGCTTGCTACCCCGAGATCCACCCTGAAAGTGCAAATCAAAAGGAAGATATTAAATATCTCAAGGAAAAAGTCGAGGCGGGATGTGAATTTTTGACCACTCAAATGTTCTTCGACAATAATCTGCTTTATAATTTTCTCTATAAGATCCGCGAGTCGGGCATCACAGTACCGATCATACCCGGAATAATGCCGATTACCAACGGCAATCAGGTCGACCGCGCCATCAAGCTTTCGGGCTCATTTATGCCGCAGAGATTCAAATCTCTCGTCGACAAATTCGGCACCACTCCCGCGGCAATGAAACAGGCAGGTATCGCATATGCGACCGATCAGATCATCGACCTTTTCGCCAACGGAATCCGGAACGTTCACGTTTATTCGATGAACAAACCCGACGTTGCCGAGGCGATCCTTCGCAACCTCTCCGACATTCTCGGATAACGGAGTTCAATTATGAATATCACCGAATTTCTGAAAAACAATATAGTCTTTCTCGACGGCGGAATGGGCACGCTTCTGCAAGAGCGCGGTCTTTGCCCGGGTGAGCTCCCCGAAAGATGGAATCTTGAGCACCCCGAGATCATAGTTGACATCCACCGCGCATATTTCGATGCGGGTAGCAACATCGTCAACACCAACACTTTCGGCGCGAATATACTGAAATTTTCCGCAGATGAGCTCGATGCCATTGTCAAAGCCGCGATCCAAAACGCACGCGCGGCGGCTGAATTGAGTGTCGGCACGCAGGAAAAGTTCGTCGCTCTCGACATCGGCCCCACGGGCAAGATGCTGAAGCCCTACGGTGACCTCGACTTTGAGGATGCCGTTGCCATTTTTGCGGAAACGGTAAAGCTCGGCGTAAAATACGGCGCCGACCTCATCGTGATCGAAACGATGAACGACAGCTACGAAACCAAAGCCGCGCTTCTTGCGGCAAAAGAAAACTCTTCCCTTCCCGTTTTCGTTTCGAACGCATATGGCGAGGACGGCAAGCTGATGACGGGCGCATCGCCCGCGGCTATGGTCGCAATGCTCGAGGGAATGGGTGCCGAAGCGATCGGTGTCAACTGCTCGCTCGGTCCAAAAGCTCTTGCGCCGATAGTTGAGGAATACCTCAAATATGCATCCGTCCCCGTTCTGCTCAAGCCTAACGCTGGTCTGCCCTGCTCGGTTTGCGGCAAAACGCATTATGACGTCAGCGCAGAAGATTTTGCCGAGGAGATCGCCTCTCTCGTCAAAAAAGGAGTTCGCATCGCGGGCGGCTGTTGCGGAACTACTCCCGAATATATCGCCGCCACGCTCAAAGCTTGCGAAGGCTGCGTGCCTGTCGAGATCAAAAAGAAAAACATCACCTGCGTTTCATCCTACACCCACGCGGTGATATTCGATAAAGAACCGATCCTCATTGGCGAACGCATCAACCCGACGGGCAAAAAGCGATTCAAGGAAGCGCTCAAGGCACACGACATCGATTATATCCTCAAGGAAGGCATCGCCGAGCAGGAAAAGGGCGTGCATATCCTTGACGTCAACGTCGGCTTGCCCGATATTGACGAGATTTCAATGCTTACCGAAGCTGTCCGCGAACTTCAAGCTATCATCGACCTACCCTTGCAGATCGACACCTCAAATCCCGCCGCAATGGAATCGGCTCTGCGACGGTACAACGGCAAGGCAATGATAAACTCGGTCAGCGGCAAGCAGGAGAGTATGGATTCGGTCTTTCCGCTTGCGAAAAAGTACGGCGGTCTGATCGTCGCCCTCACACTCGACGACAGCGGTATCCCCGCGACAGCTGAGGAACGCTTCGAGATCGCAAAACGTATTCTCGCAGAAGCTGAAAAGTACGGCATCGAGAAAAAGGACATCATCTTCGACCCGCTGGCAATGACGATCAGCGCAGATAATAACGCCGCGCGCGAAACTCTTCGCGCTGTTGGAATGATAAAGAACGAGCTCGGGTGCCACACCTCGCTCGGCGTTTCAAACGTATCCTTCGGACTCCCGAACCGCGATCTTATCAACTCGAATTTCTTCGCCCTCGCACTTGGACGCGGACTTTCGGCGGCGATAATGAATCCCTACTCCGCCGAAATGATGAACACGTATTACGCCTACCGTGCGCTTGCGGGACTTGACGAAAACTGTTCCGACTTCATATCCTCGGCGCAAGCGGTGAGCACCGTCGCGCAGACAGTCACCGAGGTCAAGGAGAATTTCGCCTCCGAGCTTCAAAAAGCCATCGTCAAGGGACTCAAAGACCGTGCGGGAGCACTCACCGAGGCATTGATCGCGGAAAACGAGCCGCTTTCGATCGTGGGGAACGAGATCATCCCCGCCCTCGACACCGTCGGCGTCGGATTCGAGAAAAAGACCGTCTATCTGCCCCAGCTCCTTATGAGCGCGGAGGCTGCAAAGGCTGCTTTTGAGGTCATCAAAGCCCACATGCCGAGCGGCCAAACGACCGACAAGCCTCCCTTCGTGATTGCAACCGTCAAGGGCGACATCCACGACATCGGCAAAAACATCGTCAAGCTGATCCTGGAAAACTACGGCTATCCCGTCAGCGATCTCGGACGCGACGTACCGCCCGAGAAGATCGTTGAAGAAACCGTCCGTCTGCACGCACCCATAGTCGGACTCAGCGCGCTGATGACCACCACCGTCCCCGCGATGGAGGAAACGATCAAACAGCTTCGCGTGTCCGCACCATGGGCAAAGATCGTAGTCGGCGGCGCCGTCCTCAACCGCGAATACGCCGACCGCATCGGCGCGGATAAGTACGCCAAGGACGCGATGGAAACCGTCCGCTACGCGGAAGAAACAACTGCAAAAAAATAATTTTTGAGGTATAAAAAAATGAAATTACTTATCGACGACGCGAATATCGCAAAAATCAAAGAAATCTCCGAATTCTTCCCCGTTGACGGCGTAACCACCAACCCCTCTATTCTTGCAAAGAGCGGACGCCCGCCTTTTGAAGTTCTCTCCGAGATCCGCGAATTCCTTGGCGACAAGGAGCTCCACGTTCAGGTCATCTCCGCAGATGCTGAGGGCATAATGAAGGAAGCCGCAAAGATCACCGAGGTCCTCGGCAAGGAAACCTTCATCAAGATCCCCGTCACCCGCGAGGGACTGAAGGCTATGAAGGCTCTCTCCGCGGATGGCTACAAGATCACAGCAACCGCTATCTACACCCCTATGCAGGCATATCTCGCCGCACGCGCAGGCGCGGATTACGCCGCTCCCTACGTCAACCGCATCGATAACCTCGGCGCGAATGGTGTCGAGTCCGCGATGACTATGCACGACATTTTCGTAAACGGCGGCTACAAGACCGAGATCCTCGCCGCAAGCTTCAAGAACAGCCAGCAGGTTCAGGCTCTCGCGGCTTACGGCTGCGGATGCGCTACCTGCGCGCCCGACATCATCGAGGGTCTTATCGCAAATCCCACCGTCACTTATGCCGTTGAAGCCTTCAAAAAAGACTTCGAAGGACTCGTCGGTGAGGGAAAGACTATGCTTGATTGCTAAAAATTTCAATTTTTTGAAATTACCTATTGACAAGTCCTCTCTTTTGTGCTATAATTAGCGAAAATTTTATGAAAGGTATACGGCAATGACAACTATTAAGTTTATGCTTAATAATAATGTCCCTATGCACGGAGAATACTCTTGGTATTCGTCGGGCTTGTATTGTCGTACCCAAATTTCATAATAATCGTTTTATAGGATTATATTTTTGGATATAGACGGTGCAAGTCGAAGTATTGATTTCGGTTTGCACCGTCTTTTTGTTTTTTATTGGTACGAGTATTATAGTACATTTATGTGCTTATTCAGCACGAGTTTGTAGGGGAGGGCGTCCTCGACCTCCCACGATAGCACATAATTATTTCATTAATAAAATATAGGAATTCAAAATATTTTTCTTGATTTATTTCAAAGTAAAACTTTCATTAGGCTCGGGAGGTCGAGGACGCCCTCCCCTACAGACCCGAACTAAAACTATCAATGACTAAAAAAATAACACGCCATTTCAGGAGGAATAAAAAATGGAACGACTCGAAGCACTCGCAGCTTACTACTCGAAAGGCAAAGAAGACGGACGCCTGCTCTCGCGCCACGGAAGCGTGGAATTTATCACGACGGTACATTATATAGAAAAATATCTTCGCCCCGGGATGAAGATACTCGAGATCGGCGCAGGAACGGGGAGGTATTCGCATTATTTCGCGCAGAACGGCTACGAGGTCGATGCCGTCGAGCTTATGGAATGCAATATCGAGGTCTTCAAGGCACACACCACGCCAACAGAAAATATCTCGGTCACTCAGGGCGACGCTCTTGATTTGAAGATCGAGGATGAACAATACGACATCACCCTCCTGCTCGGACCGATGTACCATCTTTACACGGTCGAGGATCAGAAAAAGGCACTCTCGGAAGCGATCCGAGTGACGAAAAAGGGCGGGATCATCTTTGCGGCTTACTGCAACAGCGATCTGACAATGTATCAATACTGCATCGGCAAAGCTATGCTAAAGCCCTCGCGCGCAGGAAATAAAATCGACGAGGACACTTTCAAACTGCTTTCGCTACCCGAAGATATTTTTCAATTATATCGAAAAGAGGACATCGATGCGCTGATGTCGGGCTTCAACGTCACCCGCCTACACTATGTAGGCACGGATATGCTCGTCCACTTTCTGCGACGGGAATTTTCCGAGCTCGATGACGAGGATTTTGAATTTTATATGAGATACCACCTGAGTATCTGCGAACGCCCCGATATGATCGGCGCGACGAACCATATGCTTGATATTTTCAGAAAGGAATAGATATGGAAATCACAATAAGAGAAACACATCCCTCGGAAGCCGAGGAATTGATCGAAATACAAAAGGCGGCGTTTTTGCCCCTTTACGAAAAATACCGCGATCCCGCCAATCCGTGTTTGCGCGGTGTCGAGGATATACTGATCAGACTAAATGAAAACTACCGCCATTTCACCATCCTCGCCGACGACAAGACGGTCGGCGCGATATTCTACCGCGTTCACGGCAAGTGGTTCCCCGATACCTTCCTCGAGGACGGCGAATACTACCTCGGCAGACTCTACATCCACCCCGATCATCAAGGCAAAGGCATCGCACCGAAAGCCATCGAGCTTGCGGAAAAACAATTTCCCGACGCCAAAAGATTCTACGTCGATTTCCCTGCCGATATGGACAAAAACCGCCGCTGTTACGAAAAAGCAGGGTACAGGGATATGAATTTATCCCTGCAAGTTGAGGAAGACCTTACATTAGTTTTTTACAAAAAGGAGATTAAACAATGATATTCCACCCCAAAGAAATAACTCTCAAAAACGGCAAGAAAGCCATACTGAAAACGCCCGAGATCAGCGATGCGGCGGGGATGCTTGCATACATAAAGAAAGCCTGCGGCGAGACGGATTTTCTTCTCCGCACACCCGAGGAATGGGAGGCTGTGACGCTCGAAAAGGAAGAAAAATGGGTCAAAAACCAACGCGAGTCGAAAAATACGCTCGCGATCACCTGCTTTATCGACGGCGAAATCGCGGGCAACTGCGAGATCAGCTTTCGCTCGGGCACAAAAACACGGCACCGCGCTGTGATAGGTATCGCTATACTTCAAAAATACTGGGACCTCGGCATCGGCTCGGCGTTTTTCCGCGAGATGATCGCCGCTGCGGAGGCTCACGAAGGCACGGAGATCGTCGAGCTCGACTTCATTGAGGGCAACTCCCGCGCCCGCGCGCTTTACGAAAAATTCGGATTCCGTATCACCGGTATGATACCAAATGCGGTCAAACAAAGTGACGGAAGCTACAAAAACGAATACCAAATGCAGCTCATTCTCCCTTCAAAGCCGTAAAATCAAAAAAATTGCATTAAATTTTTTGTAAAATTCGGGAATTATATTGAATTTTTTTTCGATTTGTGGTATAATAATTTACGGAAAAAACAATTTAATAGGAGGGTTCAAATGGAAGAAAAGTACAAATCTCTCAGCCTTCGCAGTCAGCTCTGTTTTCCGCTTTACGCCGCTTCTCGCGAAATGATCAAAAGGTATCGTCCGCATCTTGATAAGATAGGTCTTACATATACGCAGTATATTGTGATGCTGGTCTTTTGGGAAGAAAAGACCCAGAATGTAAAGCAGCTTGGCGAAAAACTTTATCTCGATTCGGGCACTCTCACACCGGTGCTCAAAACCCTTGAGGCAAAAGGATATCTTATCCGTAAACGTTCAAAAGAGGATGAGCGAGTTCTCAACGTTGAGATCACCGAGGCAGGAGAAGCGCTCAAGGACGCGGCTCTTGACGTTCCGATCGAAATGACAAAGCACGTTGCACTCGAGCGCGAAGAGATATACACGCTCTACAAGCTTCTCCGCAAGTTGCTTGATGACGCACCCGAATTCAAGGAATAAGCTGATTAATTTATTTGCAAAATCAACTACCGACAAGGGCACCACAAACTGCCCTTGTCTTTTCATTCTTTTCGGCAGATTTGATATTGATTTATTAATTTATTTTTAGTATAATATATAATACGATAAATTTTGCCAAATCTATGTGGCAGAAAGGAAACCAAAATGATAAAAAGACTTTTGGGCTGTGTCAGGGAATATAAGCTCCCATCGATACTGACCCTCATCTTCATTATCGGCGAGGTCATAATCGAGGTTCTGATTCCCTTCATAACCGCAGACCTTGTCAACAGCATCAAGGCGGGAGCTGAGATGAGTGAGCTGCTGAAGACCGGACTCTTGCTTGCTTTGATGGCAGTGGTCTCGCTGACCTGCGGAGGCGTTGCCGCGTTCACCTGCGCGAAAGCAAGCGCGGGATTTGCAAAGAACCTTCGCGGCGATCTTTTCCGCAAGATCCAGACCTACTCCTTCGAGAACATTGACAAATTCTCGACCGCTTCCCTCGTCACACGTCTGACAACCGACATCGGAAACGTTCAGATGTCCTATATGATGATAATCCGCACCGCGATCCGCTCGCCGCTGATGTTCATCTTCTCCATCATCATGGCATACGTTATGGGCGGCGCGCTTGCAACGACCTTTGTTGTCGTCGTTCCCGTACTTATCACGGGTCTCTTGCTCGTTTCGCGCAAGGCGATGCCCGCTTTCCGCCGCGTATTCAAGAAATACGACCGACTCAACGAGTCGATAGAGGAAAACGTGCGCGGTATGAGAGTTGTCAAAGGCTTTTCGCGTGAGAATTACGAGCGTGAACGCTTCGGCGCGGCAAGCGAGGACATCGCAGGCGACTTCACAAAAGCCGAGCGCATCGTTGCCCTCAACACGCCCATTATGCAGGTCTGCCTCTACTTCAATATGGTATTCGTGCTGACCTTCGGCTCATACCTCATCATCTCGGGCACGGGTTCGAACATCGACGTCGGTCAGCTTTCCGCTATGCTTACCTACGGTATGCAGATCCTGATGTCGCTGATGATGCTCTCGATGATATACGTAATTCTGACAATGTCTGCAGAGTCCTTCAAGCGTATCTATGAGGTCCTCGGCGAGGAACCCACTCTCACGAGTCCCGCAAACGGAAAGACCGAGGTCAAGGACGGCTCGATCGACTTTGATTCGGTCAACTTCAAGTATTCCAAAAAAGCAAAGAGAAATGCGCTCTCGGACATCAATATTCATATCAGATCGGGTATGACCGTCGGCATTATCGGCGGCACCGGATCCTCGAAGACCTCGCTCGTACAGCTCATTCCGCGTCTTTATGATGCGACAGAGGGCTCGGTCAAGGTTGGCGGAGTTGACGTCCGCGAATATGACCTGCGCACTCTCCGCGATTCGGTTTCGATGGTTCTGCAAAAGAATCTTCTCTTCTCAGGCACCATCAAGGAAAACCTTCGCTGGGGTAACGGGGAGGCTACCGACGAAGAGCTTGTCGAGGCCTGCAAGCTCGCTCAGGCGCACGATTTCGTTTCTTCCTTCCCAAATGGCTACGATACCTTCATCGAGCAGGGCGGCACGAACGTCTCGGGCGGTCAGAAGCAGCGTCTTTGCATCGCTCGCGCACTTCTGAAAAAGCCGAAGATCCTCATCCTCGACGACTCGACAAGCGCGGTTGACACCCGCACCGACGCGCTCATCCGCGACGGATTCAAGAAATTCATCCCCGAAACCACAAAGATCATCATCGCGCAGAGAATCGCTTCGGTAGAAGAAGCGGATATGATCATAGTCCTCGACAAGGGTGAGATCTCCGCTGTCGGCAAGCACGAAGAGCTTCTCAAGACAAGCGAGATCTACCGCGAGGTTTACGAACAGCAGACAGGAGGTAACGACAATGAGTAAGAAACAAATGCCTCCGATGCAGGGCAAGCCGATGAAGCGTAAGATCAACTTCAAGACTCTCGGCAGAACGCTCAAGATGCTCTTCGGCTTCTATCCCGTTCTGATGCCGCTGACCATCGTCTGTATCCTATTCTCCGCAGTTTGTGCTACACTTCCGTCGCTCTTCCTCCAAAACATAATCGAGATCATCGGCAAATGCCAGGGAAACGGCCTCAGCTGGGCTGAGGCAAAGGGCGAGATCATCCCGCTTATGACTCTTCTCGCTACGCTCTACCTTCTCTCGCTTACCTCCATCACGGTTCACACGCAGCTTATGGCTTACATCACGCAGGGCTTCCTCAACAAGATGCGCCGCGCGATGTTCGACAAGATGCAGAATCTCCCCATCAAGTATTTCGACACCCACAAGCACGGCGACATCATGTCGCATTACACCAATGACATCGACACCCTCCGTCAGCTCGTCTCGCAGGCTATGCCCTCAATCATTCAGGCGGGAGCGATCGTGTGCTTTGTCGTTTCGATCATGCTTTATTTCAGCGTATGGATGACTCTCGTTGTAATGGTCGGCGTTTGCTTTATGATCTACGTATCGAAGACAGTCGGCGGCGGCTCGGCTAAATACTTCATTCGTCAGCAAAAGGCAATGGGACGCACCGAGGGCTTCATTCAGGAAATGATGAACGGTCAGAAGGTCGTCAAGGTGTTCTGCCACGAGGACGAGGTCATCGAGGAATTCGACAAGGTCAACGAAGAGCTCTTCCAGGACAGCAGCCGCGCGCACGCTTACGCGAATATGATGGGCCCCATCATCGGCAACATCGGCAATATTCTCTATGTTCTCATGGCACTCGTCGGCGGTATCTTCATACTGACCGAGATCCCCAATCTCTGCCTCTCGCGCGATATTTCGATGCAGGTAGTCAATATAAGTATCGCCGTTCCCTTCCTCAATATGACCAAGCAGTTCACGGGTAACGTCAACCAGCTCTCGCAGCAGTTCAACGCGATCATCATGGGTCTTGCGGGCGCGGAGCGAGTTTTCGCAGTTATGGACGAAGAACCCGAGGCTGACAACGGCTACGTGACCCTCGTCAACGTCAAGGAAAACGCCAACGGCGAGCTTGAGGAGACCACCGAGCGCACACACAAGTGGGCTTGGAAGCATCCCCACGGCGACGGCACTCTCACCTATACACCCCTCCGCGGCGACGTTCGACTTCTTAACGTCGATTTCGCTTACGAGGAAGGCAAGGACGTTCTCCATGACATAAGCGTTTACGCCGAGCCCGGACAGAAGGTCGCATTTGTCGGCGCAACCGGCGCGGGTAAGACCACGATCACCAACCTCATCAACCGTTTCTATGACATCGCCGACGGCAAGATCCGTTACGACGGTATCAATATCAACAAGATCAAGAAGGACGATCTCCGCCGCTCGCTCGGCATCGTTCTTCAGGAGACCAACCTCTTCACCGGCACGGTTATGGACAACATCCGCTACGGACGCCTTGACGCGACCGACGAGGAATGCATCGAAGCCGCTCGCCTTGCAGGTGCGGATGACTTCATCACCCGTCTGCCCGAGGGCTACGACACGATGCTGACCGGAAACGGCGCAAACCTCTCGCAGGGTCAGCGTCAGCTTCTCGCCATCGCTCGCGCCGCAGTTGCCGATCCCCCCTGCCTCATCCTCGACGAGGCAACCTCCTCGATCGACACCCGTACCGAGGCGATCGTCCAGGCAGGTATGGATAAGCTGATGGAAGGCAGAACGGTATTCGTCATCGCGCACCGCCTCTCCACCGTCCGC
>JAFQGP010000129.1 GCA_017415485.1 Clostridia bacterium | reverse complement strand
GACCACTTCGCCAGCACCGCGACGCGCAAAGAACAATTTGCGCGTCACGAGATCCTTCGGCGGCAGGCGGTCTGCGGACGCCGCCTCAGGATGACATCGTTCTTTTTTGAAGGGAGCTGCGCCCCCTTCACCCCTGCATTGCGAGTGCGAACATAGCTTTTTGCTAATTATTTGTGCATATTGCTATATGTTAATTTTCAATATACGTTTGTCAGTAGTTTGAGGGCGCCGCTCGATGCGGCACCCTCGGGTTTATTTGGTTTTTTCTTCTGTTTCCTCTTCCTCGTCGGTGTCAAAAGCATTTACGGAGGTCGAAGAGGGTCACCATCATTATAAGTCCCGCGATGAGGTAAAGGATTGAGATTCCGATCGAGATGTATAAGCCTGCGGGGTTATTCGGATTCGTCATATAGAGCAGGATGATTGCCGAAGTCAGCATGATCGTCTGGAACGTGCGGCAGTTCAGGATCCTGCGGTCAAGCTCCTCGCCTTCGGGCTGATATTTTGCCGCGAGCGAGGCGAGGTTGGTCAGAAGCTGAAAATGAAAATAGATGTTGACCACGCTTATGATGATGTCCGCGATCGGTATCAAATCTCCGAGGTCAAAGGAGATAATGTCGCCGATCCAGGATGCGATATGCCATATCGTCAGTATGCCGACAAGGGTGTTCAGAAGATCAAGCTCCCGCTCCTCGTCGCAGAGCTCCTTAATCGCGGAATGGAAAAGCAGATAGCCGACAAAATTGGGCAGAATGTTAACAGAGCCGAGGTTGATGTTGAAATAGATACACAGATACCCCCAAGCGGCGTAGCCGATGCCGTTATAGAGCGTTTGACGGTTGGTCATTCCGCGCCTCCTTTCTGCAAGGTCAGATCAAGTTCCGCGACCTTTTCGCTGTTGATGTAGAGGTCGGCGGTGTAGTATTCGGGGAGCCCGATGTTTTTTGTCGGTTCACCGCTCGATCCGCCGCCGTCGATCTCGATGATCGGTCCCCAGTGCGGATAGAGCTTTTGGCTGATGCAGAATTCTCCGTCGGTTGAATTGCTGATCTTGTATTCATAGTTGCCCGGAACCGTCAGCTCGGGGCGTTCCGTGCCATGGTATACGGGTGCTGTAGAAAGACCGAGATGCCCGAATGTTCCTTTTTCGGAGTCATCTCCCGTATAGGTGCAGATGATTTGAGTGCCTTTGTAAGCCCATGTGAATTCCGTGTGCGGTTTTGGCATGGTGCTGAAATATGAGCTTGAGAGGAAGGGAAATCTATTGTTTTCGGTCACGGTGTTGTCAACGGTATGGACTGTCTGAAATACGCATTCGATCTTCATATTGTTTGCCTCGCCCGAATAGGTGGTGCCGGGCAGCTCCCTGCAGCCCCGCTGCAAGGATTGAACAACGATGCCTGTGAAATCGAAAGAGTCAAGCGGAAGGACGACCCATCTTCCGTTTTCCTTATAAACTCGAAGATTTTGCACCGCGATCCATTGCTTGTAGTCTTTTCCGA
This sequence comes from Clostridia bacterium, assembly GCA_017415485.1. Taxonomy (GTDB): domain Bacteria; phylum Bacillota; class Clostridia; order Oscillospirales; family CAG-272; genus CAG-390. The sequence goes on along the minus strand of JAFQGP010000129.1, from coordinate 7,764 downwards.
AGGCGGGCGGATAGTCGAGAACGAGCAAGCCTGTGTATTCACTATCACCGACCTGAGTAAGGTTGTAGATGAAATATCCTTTATTCGAGTCTGCATAGCCGTCAAGCCCGGGCTCCCAGCGTTGGCGCTCGAGCATTTCGCTCAGAATATCATTCTGCATTTCCTCGGGAGCGCACATCGCGCGGTAATATCCGTTTTTGAGAAAAACGGCTTTGGCGTAGGTGTCAAAGGCTCCGGCGGGAGTGGTGCAAGGAGTGCTTCGCGCCGAGGCAAGGGTGAGCGGAACCGAATCAAGCTCGATCAGCGAATCCGCCTGCGCGCCGATGATGAGGGGAAAGGCGAGAAGGATCAAGACGCATATCGAAACAAGCCCCATACCTTGCGGGTATCTTTTGAATCGGACGATGTTTTCGATGCGCTCGCCGATATTCTTGCCGCCGTTGTTGATAGAGGTGTTTGCGGGTGCTTTTGAAAAGCGATCGTTTGCCATCGAGAGAAGGATCCTGCCGTATTCGCGGAGCTCCTCGCCCTCAAGGCTTTCGAGAACAAACTGATCGCAGCGCGATTCCATATCGTTCAGCGCGCGGTCGGCGCAATAAACGATAAGAGGATTGCACCAATGCAGACTTCGGAACAGGCAGATGACCACGCTCCACAGCGTGTCGCGGTTTTTCAGGTGAAAAAGCTCGTGCAGAATGACCTTTTCGTCAAGCTCGCGGCCGGCGGGAATTGCGAGAACGGGACGGATGATCCCGCAGACAAATGCGCTCGGAAGTCCCGCAACTTCGATCACGCGGCAAAGCTTTATTTCGTGTGCCGAAGCGACAGCTTGGATCAGGCTCATCTTTTCCGTGCAAGGTTCGTCTGCCTTCCGCAAAACGCGGCGAAGATTGAGGTATGAAATTGCATATTTCAGTATGTGAAGGATCACCCCGAGCACGTATGCGGCAAACAGCCAATCAACAAGGCTCTTCGGCATCTCGGTGATGACGGGGATCGGGAAGCGCACGCGGGTGAAGCTGTAGTCCCCAAGCCACGATTTGAGGATGCCGACCGCCAACTGCCAGCGGAAAAGGGTATAGCGTCCCGCGAGCCCGGCGGGGAGAAGCATTATGATTCCGAGAACGCCCCATACCGCAAATTGCCATTTCGGCGGGAGTTTATCTCTGAATAGGGCTTTGACGATGATTATCAAAAGAGCCGCGCCCGAAACCGTCAGAGTTTGAAGCAAAAAGCCCCAGATGTCGCGCATCGTCAGACCTCCATTTCGTCAAGGAGACGGCGAAGCCTTTCGCGCTCCTCCGCAGAGATCGGTTCTTCCTTGAGAAACGCCGCGATCAGATCGCCCGCCGAGCCGCTGTAAACTCGGCTGAGAAAGCTCTGCCGTTCATTTTTTTGGCAGCTTTCGCGGTCGGTCGTGGCATAGTAGACGTGCGGCGTGACATCTTTGTCAATACGCACCAAGCCCTTCGCCTCCATACGCGTCAGATAGGTGTGGACGGTGTTTCTGTTCCAACCCGTCTCGGCGAGCAGTTCGTTTACAAGCACGCCAAGCTCCGCGCCGCCTGTTTTCCACAGCGCATCAAGCACGGTCCATTCTCTTTCGGACAAACTCATATTAATTCCTCCTACAATTGTAGTATCTGCATATATACTACACCTGTAGGAGCGATTTGTCAATAGGTTGGGGAATATTTAATTGTAACAAAATTATGAACTGCGGATGGGGCGTTTTAGGGTGAAGGAGCAAAAATCTCCCGCGAGGGGAGTGACAGAGCGCAATACTTCCCTACATTCGGGAAGTATTGACTCTGTCCAAAATTCAGAAGCAAAGCTTCAGAATTTTGAAGCATTGAAGCAAAAGCTGAAGCTTTTGCATTAGTCCGAGGCTCTGCCTCGTGCTCCGCGAACTTTTGAAAAAGTTCGATCAAAACTTTTCCGCTGTTGTTTTCAGTAAAAATCGAAAATTTCCGAGCCTTGGCGAGGAAATTAACCTTAATTTCGCCCATCGGGCGAACCTTAACTCGCGCCCCGCGCGATCTTAACTCGGCGCAAGCCGATCTTAACTTGCGCTCCGCGCAATCTTAACTCTTTTGTGACCCCGTCACGGAATTATCGCTCAAATCGTGCTATAATAATAATGTAATAAATGAAAGCGAGGTTTTGAAATGGAACACGTTTACGATATGATAGTTATAGGCGGCGGGCCGGCTGGGTATACCTCGGCGCTTTATGCGGCGCGCGCGGGGCTCGATGTTGCGGTTATAGAAAGAATGTCGGCGGGCGGTCAGATGGCAGTAACCGACAGGATCGACAATTATTCGGGCTTCGACGAGGGCATCCCCGGCTTCGAGCTCGGAATGAAGATGCAGTCGGGTGCCGAAAAATTCGGTGCCGTCACGAAATATGCCGAGGTTCAGAGTGCGGAGCTTGAAGGCACGCTCAAAAAGATCGTCACGTCCTCGGGCGAGCTCCTTTCGCGCACGGTCGTGATCGCGACGGGTGCGGGTCCACGTGAGCTCGGGCTCGAGAGGGAAGAGGAATACGTCAGCCGCGGTGTTCACTACTGCGCGCACTGCGACGGCAGATTTTATAAGAACAAGGTCGTCGCCGTCGTCGGCGGAGGTAATTCTGCGCTTGAAGACGCGCTTTACCTCTCGCGTCTTGCCTCGAAGGTCTACCTCATCCACCGCCGAGATTCATTCCGCGCGTCGAAGATCTACGTCGATGCCCTCGAGAAATCCGAAAATATCGAATTCCTCGCGAACAGTTCGGTTTCGGAACTCATCGCGGATGAAAGAGTGACGGGAATCCGTCTGTCTGATGGCAGAGAGCTTGAGGTAAACGGTCTTTTCGTTAGCATCGGCCGCAAGCCCGCGTCCGAGATATTCCGCGGCCAGCTCGATCTCGACGCCGGCGGTTACATCATCGCCGACGAATCGACGAGGACGAACATCGCGGGCGTTTACGCAGTCGGCGACGTCAGAACGAAGCCCCTGCGCCAGGTCGTAACAGCAGTCGGCGACGGCGCGGTAGCGGTTCATTTTGCCGAGGAATATCTTTCGGGAATGTGATCACGCTGTTGAAATGAATGTAAAATTATGATATAATAATATATAACGCTCACTCGTTTTGAAGTCTTTTGGTTTGTCAGTTATGACCAAAAGACTTCTTTGAATATGTGCAAATCGCCGAAAATATCTGATTGAGCCCAATTACGCGTTACTTTTTGGCATAAAATGCATTATGATATATGAAAGGACGTTACGAAGGAGGTTCCTATGGACGATAGAAGGATAATAGAACTTTTTTTCGCTCGTGATGAACGTGCAATTTCGGAGACCGAAAAGAAATACGGCGCCCTATGCCGTTACATAGCCGGGAACGTTCTCGCTTCGCGCGAGGACGTTGAGGAATGTGTCAGCGACGTTATGCTTGCGCTTTGGAACGCGATTCCTCCCAAGGATCCGGAGGATTTTTGCGCCTACCTCAGTAAGACGGTTCGTAACCGTGCGTATGAGATCTCACGCAGCGCGAATGCGTGGAAGCGTGGGGGCAATGTAACAGTTGTGGGTGAAGAATTTATGTCAACCCTTGACGACGGCACCGATCTTGCATCCGATTTTGAAGCGAAACGGATGGGTAAGGTCATAAGCGATCTTCTCCGACGCGTCGGAGAAGCGAATAAAGACATTTTCGTTATGCGCTATTGGCTTGGAATGAGTCACGCGCAGATCGTGCAGCAAACGGGTTACAGCGAGGGCAAGATCAAGATGTCACTCAAGCGTACCCGTGAAAAGCTCGCCGAGGCACTCAGAAAGGAGGGATTCACAAAATGGAGCTCGAAAACAAACTGAGGAAAAAAAGAATGCTCGAAGCGCTCGACTATATCGATGACGATATTATTTCAAGTACCGTGAAGAAGATAACCCCTGACGATTACCGTGTTGCCGAGCCGGTAATGACATGGAGGACGCCACTGAAGCATTGGCGACAGTATCTGGCTTTGGCGGCGTGTCTGCTCTTGCTTTCCATAGCTTTCCCGCTGTTCAATTACGTTGCGGTATTTATCAGTAATCTCACCGGCAGCGCGGGAAGCGAGTCAACGGAAGCAATAAGCTCGGAATTAATAGATACCGACGAGACCGATCAGCATTTCACGACCGAGTCACTTGAAACTGAACAGCCCAACCTCTCAACGGAATCGGTTTATACTGAGCCGGTTTTTCAGTATGTGATCTCTCGTGAAGAATTCGATGAAATGACAGAGGCTTGGAAAAAGTTCCGAAATAATGATAAAGCTTATCTTACCAGAACTTACGAAGAATTTTCGTATTATTATCCGTGCCAAGGCTTTGTGTGCGTTTATATGAAAAAGGATGATCTTTTAGTATTTTGCTGTCATAGCAGTGTAACTTTGTATGGTGAAATGACTGTAGCAGGGTGTTTGTTTACGCTGCCCCAGATGGAGGAGATATGGGTGTATAAAGATAAAGAGTTTTTATCATTGACACAAGCGTATAACAGCGGTTTGCTGAACGAAAACGAGATAAAGGAACTATCTGAAATACACTATGAGCATCTTTATAGTGAAAATAAATACGGATAAAAATATTATTATCGCAAAACAGCAGAAATGTGATCAAATCACAGAAACCCGGGAAAAATTATGGTATAATATAGTCACAACAAAACAAAACACCTATTTGGAGGATTTAATAATGAAGAACAACGTTAAGTTTTATATCTGTGAGCATTGCGGCAACCTTGTTGAGAAGGTTCACGACGCGAAAGTACCGCTTATGTGCTGCGGTAAGAAGATGACCGAGCTCGTTCCCGGCACAGTCGAGGCAAGCCACGAAAAGCACATTCCCGTCGCAAAGGTCGAGGGTAATCAGGTCAAGGTCTTCGTCGGATCGGTCGAGCACCCCATGGCAGAGGAGCACAGCATCCTTTGGGTAGCACTCGAGACCGACCGTGGACTTTACCGCAAGCATCTTGAAGTAGGCGCAGCACCCGAGGCAGTTTTTGCCCTCGCCGATGAAAAGCCCGTCGCAGTTTACGCTTACTGCAACCTGCATGGACTTTGGAAGCAGGAGATCTAATAAAAAGACCGCTTTGGCGGTCTTTTTATTAAGGTTAGAGATACTGTCACGGCTTTGCCGTGAGTTAAAGTTGCGCTTCGCGCAAGTTAAGATCGGGTTGTGCCCGAGTTAAGATTCGCCTGCGGCGAAGATTGAAGGTGAATTTCCGCCCTCGGGCGGAAATTTTCATATTTGTTGACTTGGAATAAAAAATATGCTACAATTAATATGTCGATATGCACAAAAAGAGCCTTCCATGTTTGTGTGAAATGACAAAATTTCGTCTTTTGGGAAATATTTTTCGAAAATCTGTTACGGTTGAGTTCGAAACCGCAACTTTATTAGTGAAGGGCCCCGAAACGCGGCAATGCCGTCAACTTGATCGTTGACAGCATTGCAGTGAAATATTTCGCCTTTGGCGAAATGTGAAATCTTGCTGTCGCAAGGTGAAATTCGCGCCTTGCGCGAGTGAAATCTTTCGCTTTCAGCGAAAGGTTAAGGTAGAAATTTGCTGAAGCAAATTTCATTTCTATTGAAATACTCTTAAAGTGACAGCATTGCGAAACGCCGGAAGGAGGAAGACCGATGAAGGATGAACAGATAATCGAATTATTCAACAGCCGCAACGAGCGCGCGATAAGCGAAACGCAGGCGAAATACGGCGAGCATTGCAACCGCCTGGCGGGTACGTATCTTCAAAGCCGCGAGGACAGGGAGGAATGCTTGAATGATGCTCTGCTCGCCCTTTGGAACACGATCCCGCCCGAGTCGCCGCGAAGCCTTTTTGCCTATCTTTCGGGAATCGTCCGCAATCTCGCCAAAAGCCGCAGAAGGGCTGCAATGGCGCAAAAGCGCGGCGGAGAGGTGCAGATAGTGGGCGAGGAGTTCCTTGCCATTCTCGATGACGGGAGCGATCTTGCCGCCGAGTTCGAGGCAAGCCGCGCGGGCAAGGTCATCAACTCCTTCCTCGAGCGCTCAACCGAAACCGAAAGAGATCTCTTTGTGATGCGCTTCTACTTCAACGAAAGCTACCCCCGAATCTGCAAGCTGACGGGATTTACCGAGGGTAAGGTGAAAATGACTCTCTCGCGGATGAAGCAGAGGCTGAAAGACGAATTAAGAAAGGAAGGTTTTATAGTATGAAAAAGACGAAAGACGAAAGACTTCTCGATTGTCTTGATTATATCGATCAAAAATACATCGCGGGAGCAGAGAAGTATTACAAAGCTACTCCCGACGGCCGCATAGCCGAAAAATTCGCAAGGCGCAACAGATGGCTGAAAGTTGCTGTCGCCATCGCCGCGTGCCTTGTGCTCCTTGCGGTTGCAGTTCCCACAGCGACAATAGTTATCGAGCACGGCGAATACACCCCGCCCACCGTCGGCGCGGAGAACAGCAGCATTGAGCTCGAGCTCCCGCCCCAGTATGACGGCAGCCGCGGGCTTCAGTACGTTATCAACGAGGACGGCAAGACGGCATCCTTCGTAGGCTTCGGAAGCTGCACGGATGAAGATATCGTCATCGCGTCCTATTACGAAGGCTTGCCCGTCGTCGAGATGAGAAATCAGCCGTATTACGATGAGGATCATCATTACAACGACTTTGCTTATGGCAATAAATACGCAAAGAGCCTGACGATCTCGGATACCGTAAAGCGTGTTCTCGGTGCGATCATTGACGAATGCCCCAATCTCGAGCGTGTTTATATCGGCGCGTCGGTTGAAGGTTTTCAAGTTCCTTGCTATAACTATCCGAGCAAAGTTGTAAGCATAGAGGTTTCGCCCGAGAACAAGAACTATTCCGGCAAAGGCAACTGCCTTGTTGATCTCCGCGATAAACGCCTCGTCTGGGGATGCGATACCTCGGTGATTCCCGAGGACGGAAGCGTTGAAATTATCGGAGTATCAGCTTTTATGAATGCTGACGGATTCAGCGCAACGTATCTGCCCGAGGGTATTAAGATCATTTATCCTTTGGCGTTTGACCGATGTGACGGACTCGTCACGATGCGTCTGCCGTCCACTGTTGAAAAAATATACGGATCAACCTTCACTATGTGCGAAAACCTCGAAAGTGTAGATCTGAATGGTTATACGGAAATACCGTCAACTATGTTTCAGGCTTGTTCTTCCCTGAAAGAGATCAAAGGCAGTGAAACTATCACCCAAATAGGTGCCCATGCATTCCAAGGTTGTACTTCGCTAACGATCGATCTTACTCCCGCACTTGAAAAGATAGAGAAATTTGCCTTCGCATTTCTTTACCAAAACGGAGAAGCCGTGATCAATTTCGCCGGAACGATGGCAGAATGGAACGCCATCGAAAAGGCAGAAAACTGGAAGAGCAACAGCTGGCTTGTAACGGTTAACTGCACAGACGGAGTTCTCAAATTTACAGGTAAATAACCACCACAGCCGAGCGCACCCCGCGCTCGGCTTTTTTAATGAGTAAACACGATATATTCGCTCCGCTCATACGATATGTTATCACACGATATACCTCACGGCACGATATGTTCGCCAAAGGCGAACGTGAATCAAATAGGAAAATTTCCGCAAAGCGGAAATTCACCTTAATTTTGCCGCAGGCAAATCTTAACTCGCGCGAAGCGCGACCTTAACTCGGGCGCAGCCCGATCTTAACTCGAGCGCAGCGAGACTTGCATTTTCCACCAATATAT
>JAFQGP010000128.1 GCA_017415485.1 Clostridia bacterium | reverse complement strand
GTGCCCTCAGGATGACATCGTTTTTTCTTGCAGGGGGCTTCGCCCCCTGCACCCCTATTAGAGATTGCGAACACAGATGCTTGACTATTATTGTGCAATTTGACATATTGTTTTTCCATATACAAGTTTGTCAGCAGTCTGAGCCTCGATCCGAAGATCGAGGCTTTTGATACACGGTAATAATTACATAAGCTTTCTGATAAGTCCCTTGATATCCTCAACCGAAGCAGCCTTGGGGTTGCCGGGAGCGCAAGCGTCTGCGTAAGCGGACTCTGCGAGGAAGTCGAGGTCCTCTTCCTTGAGTGCTTCAAGCTTTGTGGGGATTCCGACGTCAACCGAGAGCTGACGAACTGCGTCAACGGCTGCCTTGCGGTATTCAGCTTGGCTCATTCCGGTGGTGTCAACACCCATAGCCTCGGCAACTGCCTTGAGCTTCTCGCCGGTGCATTCTGCGTTATACTCCATAACGATGGGAAGCATCATAGCACATGCAACGCCGTGGGGAGTGTCGTAAACCGCGCCGAGAGTGTGCGCTACCGAGTGAGCGATTCCGAGACCTACGTTCGAGAATGCCATACCTGTTACGAACTGACCGAGAGCCATTCCCTCACGTCCTTCGGGATCGTTGTTGACTGCTCCGCGCAGGCTCTTTGCGATGAGGCGGATAGCTTCAAGGTTGAGGCAATCGGGAAGATCCCATGCTGCCTTGGTGGTGTAACCTTCAATTGCGTGGGTAAGAGCGTCCATACCCGTTGCGGCGGTGAGTCCCTTGGGCATTGTGGACATCATATCGGGGTCAACAACAGCGATGTCGGGAATGTCGTTTACGTCAACGCAAACGAACTTTCTCTTGCGCTCTACGTCTGTGATAACGTAGTTAATGGTAGCCTCTGCAGCGGTACCCGCTGTTGTGGGAACTGCGATGGTGTAAACGGTGCGGTTCTTGGTGGGTGCAACGCCCTCGAGAGAACGAACGTCAGCGAACTCGGGGTTGTTGATAATGATACCGATAGCCTTTGCGGTGTCCATCGAAGAACCGCCGCCGATGGCGATCATGTAGTCAGCGCCCGAAGCCTTGTATGCCTCAACGCCGTTCTTTACGTTTTCAATGGTGGGATTGGGCTTGATATCGGAATAGATCTCGTAAGCCATTCCTTCCTTATCAAGAATATCGGTTACCTTTTTGGTTACGCCGAACTTAACAAGATCGGGGTCTGAAGCTACGAATGCTTTTTTGAAACCTTTGGCTGCAACAATTGCGGGGATCTCGAGGATCGCGCCCTTGCCGTGATATGATATTGCGTTGGATACGAAACTATTTGCCATTTTAAGTACCTCCGGTAATATTTTACCTAATTTATTCGGGATCAATTCTACCCGTTGATTTAATTATACCTTATCGGACGGAAAATTTCAATAGCGAAATAAAAAATATTTGCGTTTGTATAGATTTTTTTGTTTCGTTATGATATAATTAAATCAACAAATCGAAAGGCTGAAAAAATGTTCAGAGAAATTGTCAGAAAAAAGCAAGCGCTCGCGCTTGAGGAATGCAAGGAAATACTGAAGGACGAGCCGCGCGGCGTGCTTTCCTTGATCGGCGATGACGGATACCCTTACGGTGTTCCGATAAATCACTATTACTGCGAGGAAAACGGTCATATTTACTTTCACAGCGGCAAATCGGGGCACAAGATCGACGCTCTGCGGGCGTGCGACAAGGCATCCTTCTGCGTTTATGACGGCGGTTATCGTTGCGAAGGTGAATGGGCACTCAATATCAAGAGTGTCATAGTCTTCGGAAGAATTCAGATCGTCGAGAATTTCGACGAAGCAATGGATATTTGCCGCAAGCTGTGCTATAAATTCACATCGGACAGCGATTACATAGAAAAAGAAATTCGGGTATCGGGAAAAAACACTCTCTGCTTCAAGCTGATCCCCGAGCATATCACGGGCAAAAAAGTCAACGAATCATAGGAGGATCGCATGAAAACCGCAACTTCATGGAGCTGCAAGCATTACCTTCCGCTTCATCTGAAAGAACGCAAAAACGCACCATATATCTGTCGGATCGCACCCTTTGACGATGGGTTTGAATTTGACGTTTACGACGATTGTGAAAATTCCTCATATATTTTGAAGTGGAAGATACGTGGTGAGGAAACCGAAAACGCAATAGAACTTGATGGCAAGCACGGCAAGGTTGACGGACTTATAAGTAACACCGATTATGCATTCCGCGTGGAGCGTGGGGACGGTGCTTCTTCCACAGAACGGCTTGTCAGAACGGGAAACGTGCCGGGAGGTGTTGTGAACTATCTTCATCCCGATGACGAAGAATATGCGTTTTCGGGAAGGTATCTCTGCTCTCCCTCGCTCATAAGACTTGAGGACGGCACCCTTCTTGCCTCGATGGATCTTTACGCGGGCAGTGCACCGCAGAATCTGACCTTGATCTATTCATCAAAGGACAACGGCAAGACATGGGAACATCTTTGCGAGCTCTTCCCTTGCTTCTGGGGCAAAATGTTCCTCTGTCAAGGAAAGCTTTATATGCTCGGATGCTCGACGGAATATGGCGATCTTCTCATCGGTCGCTCGGATGACGGCGGAAAGACATGGGGCGCACCAACCACTCTCCTGCGCGGCGCCTGCCATTGCAAGGAAGTCGGATGGCACCGCGCGCCGATGCCCGTTCTTATCAAGGACGGCAGGGTTATGACCGACGTTCAGTACGGCGCTTGGTCCGAAAAGGTCTTTTGCGATGCCGTGATCTCCGCGCCCGAGGAAAGTGATCTGCTCGATCCGACAAATTGGGTATGCACCGAGCTTTTCGATGCGCGCGAGCACATTTCACCGCTGCCCGAAAAGATATGGGGAGGAATTGAGGGAAATATCGTTGCAAAGCCCGACGGCTCGATCATTGATTTCCTACGATTTGCAAACCGCACCGCGCTCATTCTGAAATATGATCCCAAGAACCCGGAATCAGAGCCCGTGCTTGACAAAGTTATTGACTTTCCCTGCACAGCATCAAAATTTGATATAATCTTTGACGAGAAATCGAAAAAGTATATCACGATAGCAAGCCGTGCGCTTGATGAGTCGCAAACGGTCCGCAATCTTCTCTCGCTCTTCTCTTCCGATGATCTCATAAATTGGAAGCTTTGCCGCGATCTGATTGACCGCAGATATGACGACCCGAAGATGACGGGATTCCAATACGTTGACTTCATCATCGACGGCGAGGACATTCTCTACCTTTGCCGAACAGCATACAATTCACCGAACAATTTCCACAATTCAAACTATACGACATTCCACAAGATCGAATATTTCCGCGAAATAATCTGAGGAGAATGAAATGAAGGATTTCAAAGTAGTCAAGGGTGTATACCCGACAATGATAACTCCCTACCGCGATGGCAGGATCGACGAAGAAGCCGTGCGCGAGCTTGTTAAATTCTATTGGAATACGGGCTGTGACGGTATTTTTGCCGCTTGTCAATCAAGCGAGATAATGTATCTCAGCGTCGAGGAGCGAGTGCTTCTTGTTCGTCTTGTCGTTAATACCGCACGCGAATTGGCAGAGGCTGACAAGAGCCGCCAGCCGATGATGATAGTCGCTTCGGGACACGTATCGGATTCTCTCGAAGATCAGGCAGATGAACTGAACAAAATTGCGGCAGAGGGTCCCGACGCGCTGATCCTTATCAGCAACCGCCTCGATATAGCAAACACCTCCGATGAAAATTGGATCGCGGACTGCGAAAGGCTGCTCTCCGCGCTGCCCGTGGGTATGCCGCTCGGTATTTATGAATGCCCCAAGCCCTACAAGCGGCTTCTCACCGACGCGATCCTCAAGTGGTGCATCGCAAGCGGAAGATTCTATTTTATCAAGGATACCTGCTGTGACGCGCATCTTATTTCTCACAGGCTCGATGTCTGCCGAGGCAGTCATTTTGAAATATTCAACGCCAACGCGCAGACGCTTCTGCAAACGCTGAGGGACGGCGCTTCGGGCTATTGCGGAGTTATGGCAAACTTCCACCCCGAGCTTTACGTCAAACTTTTCCGCTCGGACTATGAAAGCAGATCCGCGTCACTGCTGCAGGATTACCTTTGCCTTGCCGCAACGACAGAATCGCTCACCTACCCCTGCTGCGCGAAGGATTATCTCAACCGTTACCGCGGAATTGCTATGGAAAAGTTCGCACGAAGCGCGGATATGAAGCTCTATACTCCCTATCAGCAAAGCTGCATCGATCAGTTTGCGGAGTTGAGTGATTATATTTCAAATACATTTTTATAATGAAAAAGAGGATCGGCTGATCCTCTTTTCGTTTATTTATCAATTATTCTTCCGTCGGTTGAGATAGTGACAACCTGCCAAGGAATGAACTTACCGCTCTTCATCAAAGCCTGCTTGACAGCTTTTTCGATTCCTCCGCAGCAAGGCACTTCCATACGAACGACGGTCACGCTCTTGATATTGTTATGTGCGATGATAGCGGTAAGCTTTTCCGTGTAATCAACCATATCGAGCTTGGGACAACCGATAATGCACACTTTGTTTTTGATGAAATCATTATGGAAGTTGCCATAAGCATAAGCAGTGCAATCTGCCGCAACGAGAAGATGGGCATCGTTGAAATACGGCGCGTGAGGCGCGACAAGCTTGATCTGCACCGGCCATTGACCGAGTCTTGAGGGATTCGCGACGCTATCGTAGGACTCGATCTGCTTGCGGGCAATCGACTTTGCCATTGTGCCGGGACATCCGCAGGGCATCGGCGAGTCTTTCTGCTTTTTTGCTGCTTCGACTGCCTTTTCGTCGTAAGGCGCTGCCTCACGTTCAACAAAGCTGATCGCATTCATCGGGCAGGCGGGGAGACAATCACCGAGTCCGTCGCAGTAATCATCGCGAAGAAGCTTCGCCTTGCCGTTTACCATACCGATCGCACCTTCATGGCACGCCTTGGCGCAAAGACCGCAGCCGTTGCATTTTTCTTCATCTATCTGAATAATTCTTCTTATCATAATTTTCCTCCGAAAACATCTTGACTTTGTGACTATATTATAGTACAATTTAAGCATCAAGTCGGTTGTTTTTACAACGAAACAGAGGTTTTTATGAAAAAATACATCGAAATTCTGAAAAAAACGAAGCTTTTCGCGAGAATTGGCGACGGGGATATTGAAGCTATGCTTGGTTGTCTGGGTGCCACGGTGCGGAGCTTCAAAAAGGGCGAATATATTTTTCACGAGGGGGAAAAAATACAGTTCATTACAGTACTTCTCGAAGGATGCATCCTTGTTCAGCGCGACGATTATTGGGGAAACCGTTCGATAATCAACCGCATCTGTGTGGGGGAAATGTTTGGCGAGGCTTATGCAACCCCGGGCAGCGGAGAGCTTCTCAACGACGTTGTCGCTATTGAAGACAGTACAGTTATGTTCTTTGACGTGCTCAGAATTCTGACGGTGTGCCCTTCGGCTTGTAGATTCCATTCGATGACGGTGCATAACCTGGTTTGCGCTATATCCGAAAAGAATCGTAGCCTTGTGGCAAAGCTTGGGTATATGTCGAGCCGTTCGACACGCGGAAAACTGCTTGCCTATCTCTCGGACGAGGCAAAAAAGCAACACTCCTCAAGCTTCGAGATCCCCTTCAACCGCCAACAGCTTGCGGATTTTCTTTCCGTCGACCGCAGCGCAATGTCAAACGAGCTGTGCAAAATGCGCGACGAAGGTATACTGATATTCGAAAAGAACAAATTCACTTTGACTTAAAATTCTGCCTTGTAACACATAAAGATTTTGGGCATGAATTGTGACTATTTTTATATTAAAAATCAGTTGAATTATCATAGGAAATGTGATATAATTGAATAAAGGAAATTTATCCCACGGAGGAACCAAATATAATGAATAACGTTCAGTTCAGATACGCCACCGAGGACGATGCCGCGCTCGTTCTTGAATTCATAAAAGGTATCGCTACCTACGAAAAAATGCTTGACGAAGTCGTCAACACCGAAGAATTGATCAAAGAGGTAGTTTTCGGCAAGGGAAACGCCGAGGTTATTTTCGCTCTTGAGGACGGCAAGGAAGTTGGCTTTGCGCTATTCTTCCACAATTATTCAACATTTGTCGGACGCTCGGGAATTCATCTTGAAGACCTTTTTGTCTGGCCCGAGCATCGCGGAAAGGGCTACGGCAAGGCGCTCTTTTGCGAGGTTGCAAGAATTGCAAAAGAACGCAACTGCGGCAGAATGGAGTGGACTTGCCTGAATTGGAATGAGCCGAGTATAAAATTTTATCTTTCTCTCGGTGCAGTTCCGATGGATGAATGGACAACTTACCGTCTGACCGAGGATAAGATCGCGGCACTCGTAAAATGAGGTAACGCCAATGTATAAACTTTATATGGAATTTGATAATCCCACCGTGGAAATGTTCGGCAAGCGGCGCTCGGTTCAGGGGATGGCGATACACGGCGACACCGCGTTCGTACTCTATCACAGCGGAGTCGCGGGTGCTTACGATCTCGTCAGCCGCGACCCGAAGCCGATCGGAGTTTTCAAGCTCGGGTCTTATTGCAAGAATGAGGAAGACAAGAGATACGACAACCACGCGAATGACGCTATGTTCGGCGCAACGATGCCGGGTGAGGAATTTCCTCTTATGTACGTAACCGCGGGCAACAGCGGTGACGCAGACGAAAAGGGGTGGCTTGCTTATTGTGCCGTTGAACAGATACGCCTCAAAGACGGCGTTTATTCCGCTGAAACTGTTCAAAGAATTTATTACAAACCTACCGAAAAGGACGGAACAAAGTTTGAGATTCCCGGTTGGGGCTGGCCTGCTTCGCTCGTTGACGTGAAGAACGGATTTTTCTATCTCCACTCGGCGCGATATCGCACCAAGCGCGAGATGTACCGCCCCGACAACGAATACATTGTGACAAAATTCCGCCTCCCCAATCCCTCCGAGGGCGACGTGACATTCACCGCCGATGACATCATCGATCAATTTTTCCTCCCCTTCAATGCCTTTGCAACGCAGGGCGGAACGATCTATGAGGATAAGCTCTATTACTCCTTCGGATTTGGTCGAGAGGACACGCCCGACGCGCTCAACGTCATCGATCTGAATGAGAAAAAATACGCACTCTGCGAGGATCTTTCGACAGCGCCCTTCTTCGATCAGGAGGTCGAATGCGTAGCGTTTTACAAGGGAAAAATGCTTATAAACACGCAAAAGCAAAAAATCTACGAAAGAGAGGCTTTTGATTTCCGATGACTTTTCACGATTATGCACTCGCGCACGCAGAGGAACTTACCAAACTTACCTGCGACATGACCCTCATCCCAGCGCCGAGCGGACACGAAAGAAAACGCGCCGAATACTGTGCCGAATGGCTGAAAAATGCGGGCGCGGAGGGTGTCGAGATCGACGAATTCTGCAACGTAGTATGGAAGGCATTTCCCGGTAAGAGCGGCAAGTGGATCATCTTCTCCGCCCACACCGACACGGTTTTTGACTTCGACGTTCCGCTTGAGATCAAAAAGGAAGACGACAAGCTCTATTGCCCCGGCATCGGCGACGACACCGCAAATCTTGCGGTTCTGATGCTCGGAATGAGATATCTCATCGAAAACCCGCCGCAGGACAACGAATACGGCGTGCTCTTCATTGCAACCGCCTCCGAGGAGATCGGAAGTGTGGGTATGTATAATTATCTGACCAAGAACGGCACCGATGATATTCATTTCTGCTACAGCTTTGACGCTTCCATACAACGCATTTATACGGGCACGGTCAATTACTATAACCACCTCGTCACCGTTCACGCTCCAGGCGGTCACGCTCTCGGCGCATTCGGCACACCGAGCGCGATAGAGGAACTTTCAAAGGTCATTCTCGACACATCCGCTGATTGCCGCGAATATATAGCAAACGAAAAGCTGAAGCGCACAACGATCAATGTCGGTATGATGAGCGGCGGCAACCGTCACAACATCATAGCAGCGGAGGCTCACGCGCTGATCGAGCTTCGTTCGGACAAGTACGAAAGATATGAAGTGCTCGCTTCGCATCTTGCAAAGGCAATCAAAAAATACACGACCGAGCAGGTCACGATCACAAATGAGATCGTCAGCGACACGGCACATTGGAACACCGTTCCCGACGAGGTTATGAAAAAGATCGGAGAGGAGCACGGCGAAATGCTGCTGTCTCTTGGCATCAAGCCGAGATATTCGTCGGCTTGCACCGACTGCCGTTATCCTATGAGCAAGGGAATCCCTTCCCTCGACGTCGGACTTTGCAAGACCTCATATCCGCACAACGTCGGCGAGCTTCTCTACCCCGATTCTCTTCCCGTGGGGCTTGAATTTTTGCTGATGATCTTTGAAAGATATTTATAAGGAGGCAGAAAATGCTTGAAATCGGAATGAAAGCGCCAAATTTCACGCTCAAGGACAAAAACGGTAACGACGTTTCACTCTCCGATTTTATCGGAAAGAAAGTCGTTCTCTACTTCTACCCCAAGGACAACACCCCCGGCTGTACCCGTCAGGCTTGTGCTTTTGCGGGAGCTTACAAGCAGTTCGAGGCAAAGGGAGTCGAGGTCATCGGTATCAGCAAGGACAGCGTTGCTTCGCACGTTAAATTTGCCGAGAAGTATGACCTTCCCTTCGTTCTTCTCTCCGACCCCGACCGCATCGCCATCGAGGCTTACGGTGTGTGGCAGGAGAAAAAGATGTACGGAAAGGTCACGTTCGGCGTCGTCCGCACAACATTTATCATTGACGAAAACGGCAACATCGAAAAGGTGATGCCGAAAGTAAAACCCGATACAAACGCCGCGGATATTCTCGCGGAACTTTAAGGAGGATAAAAATGTATACCATCTACGTTAATTTCATCTGCCATCCCGGCAAAAGAGAGGCTTTTGTTGAAAGAATGAAGTCCGAGGGCGTGCTTGATGCTGTACGTGCGGAGAACGGCTGCATCCGCTATGACTATTACTATGCAGATAAGAACCCGGACGAGCTTCTGCTCATCGAGGCGTGGGAATCGAAGGAGCACCAGCAGGTGCACATCGGTCAGCCCCACATGGCAACCCTCCGCACCTTCAGAAACGATTATATCGCAGAATCCAAGCTCGGTGAGTTTGAACTGAAATGAAAAAAGCAGACGAAAAAACAAACGTGATGCGTGTGCTCGACTCGAAAAAGATCGTGTATGAAAAGCATCTTTACGTTGACACCGACGCGATCAGCGGTACAGAAATTGCGGAGGTGCTTCACCAAGACCCCAACCACGTTTTCAAAACGCTTGTGACGGTCGGCGCATCGAAGAATTACTTTGTCTTCCTTGTTCCCGTTCACCGCGAGCTTGACCTCAAAAAAGCCGCACGCGCCGCGGGCGAGAAAAATATCGTGATGATAAAACAAAAAGAACTGCTCCCGCTGACTGGCTACATCCACGGCGGCTGCTCGCCCATCGGTATGAAAAAGCAGTTTTCCACCTTCATCGACGCCACCGCCGCCGATCACGAAACCATTCTTTTCAGCGCAGGCAGGATCGGATATCAGGTCGAGATCACGCTTGAAGAACTCCGCAAAGTGCTGAAATTTGAGCTTGTTGATATAACGGTATAAGGAGTAAAATATGAACTTCACAGAAATAGCAAACAACCGTCAATCTTGCCGCAATTACGATCCCGAAAGAGTTGTCGAGCAGGAAAAGCTTGACGCTATCCTTGAATCGGCGCGGCTTTCTCCCTCGGCTTGCAACGGTCAGCCATATCTTATGACCGTCTGCCGCGGCGAATCTGCAAAGGCTGTCGCAAAGGCGGTACAGGGCGTGGGAATGAACAAATTCGCCGACAACGCGCCCGTTCTCATCGTCATTTCAGAAAAGCCCTACGTTGCCTCCGCCGCTCTCGGCGCGAAGGTCAAGGGCAATGACTATCGCTCGATCGACATCGGAATCCTCGCCGCATACATCACCGCCGAAGCCGCGGCGCAGGGACTTGGAACCTGCATCCTCGGCTGGTTTGATGATGCAAAACTCCGCGAGATTTGCCATCTCGACGCTCCCGCCAGGCTCGTCATCACCCTCGGATATGCAAAAGAGGGCGACAAGTTGCGTGAAAAGAAGCGTAAGGATATGGCGGAAATAGTGAAGGTTATTGATTGACAGTTATCTCCCTTCGGTCGAATGATAATCGCCCTGCGGGCGAATGATGATCTCGCTTCGCGAGAATGATAATTTGCCTGCGGCAAAATGAAGGAAGATTTTCTCCGAGGCGAAAATCGAATTAAAATAATCCTCATCCATTGCTCAAAGTAAAGGATGAGGATTATTCTTATAATTATAATTACTTTTCGAGCTTTATGCGAGAAAAGTTACCTTTCATTTTGCCGCAGGCAAATTATCATTCCGCGAAGCGGACTATCATTCGACCGAAGGGAGATCATCATTCGACCGCAGGGCGACTATTCCTCCCTCACCCTTGCGGCAAAACCGCTTCTGTCTTTTCCTCATAAAACTCCTTCGCGAGTCCCTTTTTCGAAACGGGTTCGCCGTTTGCGTAAAGGTGCGAGGTGTCGCCCAATTGCATACATTTGAAGAAGACCTCGCCCTTGACTCGCTCCTCGGTGACCATTGTTGTGACCGACGATGCGGGCATGAAGAAGCTCTGCCAGAGCATCGGAAGCGCGACGCCCGAAAGATGCGAGATAAGCGCCATTCCGAGACCGAAGTGGCAGAAAAACGCTATCGTTGTGTCGGGGCTCTGCTCGGTGCGGTAGAAGAAGCCGTCCTTTTTATAGCCGTAGCCCTCAAGAATGGCGTCAAATTCCTTTATGGTTTCATTCCATACCTCTTCAACGTTGCCCGAGCTCATAAGCTCGTTTTCAAGCCACTTGTCCTTGTCGAACATTTCGGGATGATCGTTCCAGAAACGGGGCTTCATGTTCCAGGCGCAACGGTTCTTCTGCTTCTCTTCATCCCAGACCCTTCCGCGGAATTCGTGAAGCCAATCGAGAGTCTGCGCCGATTTGCCCGTCAATTCGAGATAAGGCTGCGCCGTGTGCTGAGCGCGTCCCATGGGGGAAACGTAAACGTCGCTTATCGGAAGCTTTGCAAGTCTTTCGGCGAGCATGTGAGCCTCGCGCCAGCCTTTTTCGGTTATGGTATTATTCTCGTAATCGGGCTCGGCATGTCTGATTATAAGTATCTTCATTTCAATTCTCCCTTAATTAAGCTCGATCGTGTAAAGTCCGTTATAGGAATAAACGATCTTGGCTGTACCGTCACCCTCTATATACTTGTTGGGCGTATGCTTGTTGTAAAACTCGATATTGGCAGACCAAAGATATACGTCCGGGTCGACCGCCTTATAGAACGGTGTATGCGCGGAATTGTTTGCACCGTGCGAGTTTGCCTGGCTGATGTCGCATTTGAGGGTCGCCGCAGTATAGCGTTTCATTACGTACTGCCCGATAACAACGGGTCCCGCATCGCCCGTGAATATCAACTTTTTGTTTGGAGTCTTGACGGTAAAGACAAGGCTCGTTTCGTCGAGGTCATTGTATTCCGTCATAAACATATCATCAACGGTGCAAAGCATCTGCACCTCGAGATCGGCGAAATAATAGGTCTGACCCGTTCTTGCGACAACGTAATCCGCGCCGAGCGTCTTTGCCGCCTTTTCAAGCTTGGATATGCGGCTCGCGTAGGTGCTTTTATCGTAAGCGGTCTGATAGGATTCGTGCGGCATATTGGTATACACAGCGTCGCACTCGATAAGCGAGGCATATTTGCTTGCGGCGATATCGACAACTCCGCTCATGTGGTCGCCGTGGGCGTGGGTGATAAACCACGCGCGGATGTGGGGCTTACTGCCCGCCGCAACCCTTTCCGTCAACACGGAATAGAGTCGGTCAAGGAACTTCGGATCGCTGTCACCGCTGTCGACTATGATGAAGCTTCCGTCCGAGGCTTGGATGACATAGCACGTACCCTTCAGCGCGCCGGCATACTCGAGGCCGGGTTCAATGACAACCGGAGTTGTTGTTGCAGTAACGTTCTCTGCTTTGAGCGGCGATTGGTAGGAGGGCTTGTCAACGAGAATCGCAAGCTCCTTCGTCGCCGTCCAATAATCGACGGTTATTTCCGTGCCGTTTTTACCGAGCACCGCAAAGCTTGCATCGGTATTCTCATTCTTTTGGATCAAAGAAAAGCCTGCATCGGTCAGTTTTGTCACGTAAGAATTCCAATCGTCGGCGGTGCTGTCCTTGAAACAAAGCCCGTAAGCCCCGCGTGCACCTGCGATATGATATATTGCCGGCATTCGGTTCAGCGAGAAATGCGGGACCTCCGCTTCAATTATAGCGGAATCAACGCCCTTGACCAGCACTTCATCCGTAATCTTACCTGCGGTATCTCCCGATTCGAAGGATTTTTTGAGTCGCATAATGAACTTTGAGCAACAGTCACCGATCGCATCAACACTCCATGCGGCGATGACGATATTGCCGTCATCGGTCAGCTTCATCGCGTATTCACGATATGGAACGTCGGCAAAATAAGAAGAATATTCCGCCTCCGCCTGCGCGCCAATCATTATGAGTTTCTTCCCCTCGGCAAGCTTTGAGTTCTTTTTGACCTCAAATTTCACGCCGTAAATATCGCCAAGCTTGTCGGCAAATGAATTTGCGGCGTTTCTGATGTTGCCGTTGCTTCTTTCGGGAAGAACGATGGCATACGCCGCCTCACCGTTCTCAACAAGTGTCGGCAACGTCTGAACAGGAGCATCGGTTTCGCTCGGTGCTGAGGTCTCGGCTTCTCCGCCTTCGCACGCGGTGAATATCAAGGTCAGACAAAACAACAAAATAAACAGTATTTTTCTTTTTGACACGGTCATTTACTCCTTTTTATTGGATGCTTCGCGGTATTCGCTCGGCGTGATGCCGTATCTTTCCTTGAATACCCTTGCGAAATTTCTGTATTCTCCGAAGCCCGAAAGGCTTGCGATCTCGCCGATGTTATATTTTGAATTTGAAAGCAGAGTTACTGCGGCGGAAAGTCTTGTATCCGTCAGATATGCCTGCACCGACTTTCCCGTTTCCTTTTTGAAAAGCTCACGCAAATACTTTTCCGATATATGCGCCGCCTGCGCAACATCGGCAACTCCGATGGCGGAGCGGTATTTTTTACTTATAAAACGAACCGCATCCAAAACATAATCATTCATATCGAAAGCGGGAGGCGCAGTTCTTCCCTCTCTTTCGCTCGCATTGGTTTGATTCAGCGAAAGCAGATCAAAGAGGATAGAAGTCATTTTGAAATCTGCAATATGCTCGGGATGGTATTCGTATACGATCTCCTCGCAGACGCATTTGACATGGTCGAGATCATTGACCTCAAATATCGTGTCCTCGGGGGTGAAGCCCGCGCGCATAATGATCTGCTCGGCAAGGCTGCCCGAAAAGGAAATATAAATGAACTTCCAAGGAGACCTCATATCCGCAGACATACTGTTGACACGGTTCTGCCACATCAGAAATCCCTGTCCGCTCTTGACGGGCAGACCGTTGAACCACCCGCTGCCCTCAAGCACATACACAAGCTTGTATCTCTTTGTCACGTGGTTGAAATATCTGTCGTCGGCACTGTTTCGGCAAAAGCCGATGTGATACACCGCAAAAGCGGGGTGCTCGTCGTAGTTTTTGATTATATCTGTATAAAGCTCGGCTCTTCTGTTGAATCCCTCGGGGGAATCATACGAGCGCCATTTTCCGCCCGGGAATCTTTGTCTGTATTTGCAATTTGCCATTTCGCACCCCCAAAGATCTTATAATGACATTATATAATAAAAAGCACAAGATTTCAAGCATATTTTTG
This sequence comes from Clostridia bacterium, assembly GCA_017415485.1. Taxonomy (GTDB): domain Bacteria; phylum Bacillota; class Clostridia; order Oscillospirales; family CAG-272; genus CAG-390. The sequence continues at coordinate 11,218 of JAFQGP010000128.1, read as the reverse complement.
ATATTTATCCTTCTTTTCGGCATTTTTGGTATAAAATACGGTCATTATTACCATTTACGCGAAAAACAAAATGTGATATATTTATGATAAAGTAAAATATCATTTGCAAACGGAGGTTATTATGAAAAGACTATTTGCTTTATTGCTCGCCCTTGCGACTTTGATGTGCGCCGCAGTTTCCTGTGCAGACACGGGTACTTCGGAGGAAACTACAGCAGGTGCGGCAAGTGTTGCCACCACAGAGCCCATTCCCGAAACAGAGAGCCCTTACGATGAAAACGGCTATCTCAAGGACCGCATTCCCGAAACACTCAACTACGGCGGCGAGACTGTTGACATCTTTTATTGGAACAATGCAAAGAACGTTGAATTCACCGCCGAGGATGACGGCGACAGCGTGAACGCATCCATATACTACAGAAACCTTGCAGTTGAGGAAAGACTCGGTGTCACCTTCAACTGGATAGGCGAAAAGGGTGACTACGGTCAGCGCCAGGAGTTCAACAATCTGATTGCAGCCGACCTTTCGGGCGACTGTGTCTATGACATCATATCCGCATACAGCACCACCATTGCAATGGCGGCAACATACGGCTACGCGCTCGATCTGATGGATCACGCAGATAAGCTTGCGCTTGATATGCCCTGGTGGGGCGCAGACCTTACCGATATGGCGACCATCAACGGTAAGCTCTACTTTGCCACCGGCGACATTTCGACAAACTATCTTCTGAGAATGTACGGAACGTTCTTCAACAAGGCACTCATTGAAAATAACAATATGGAAAATCCCTACGATCTTGTTGACAGCGGTGATTGGACGGTTGACAAGTTCATCGAGCTTGCTTCCACAATGAACGGCAGTGCAGCTACGGGCGGCGACGTGATCTACGGATTCGTACATGACGCCATTACCGTTGAAGCTCTCTTCTACGGCTCGGATCTTTGCTTCATTGACAAGAACAGCGATGACCTGCCCAAGCTTTCCGACAACTGGAATGGCGACCGCGCGCAGACTCTGATCGAAAAGGTATCTGCTTACTGCCGCACAGACTCCGTTCTCGGCGATTCCAAGAAGGATGAGGACACCTTCACGGCGGGTTCTTCCCTCTTCATCATCTATCCGCTTGATTTTGCAATGAATTACCTTCCCGGCAGCGGAATCGACTTCGGTATTGCTCCCATTCCGAAATATGACAAGGAGCAGCAGAATTATTCGACCACTCTTAACTACAAGTATTCGCTTTATATGATCTCCGCAGGCACCGACATTCCCGAGATTGCGGCATATACTCTTGAAGCACTCGCTTCAGAGGGCTACCGCTCGGTAACTCCCAATCTTTACGAGGTTGCAATGAAGATCAGATACACCACCGACTCAACCTCGCAGAGAATGATCGACCACATCAGAGACGGCGTTTCCTTCGAGGTTGGACGTACCTTCACACATATTTTCGACTACGAGACTTACCGTTCCATCAGAAAGGCTCTCGCAGGAACTGCTACAGAAGGTTGGAGCGCGACAGCGGCTACCTTCAGTGTCGTATTTGAAAAGCAGCTCCAATCGCTTATCAACGCCGACGCATTTAAGAATCAATAACAGTTTTTCCCGCCCGATTTTTTCGGGCGGGCTTTTTTATTTGCTCTTCAATCTTGACAAAATGTTATTTTAATGATATAATATAATGGGATTTTTCGAGGCAAGATTCCACTATGATCTTTTTACGAAAAAATTTTTAAAATACATAGACAAGGAGTGAACACAATGGATAATTTGAATGTTTCAAATTCTCCCGTCGCGGCATCGCGCTCGACAAAAAGCGTAATGCTCGACATCCTGATCGCTCTCGCTCCCGCAACTGTCGCGGCAATCGTCCTTTTCGGACTCAAAGCCGCCGTCATCATTGCGGTCTGCGTAGGCTCTGCGCTTCTTTCCGAGTTTGTTTTCAACATCCTCGCCAAGAAAGAACAGACCGTGGGCGACCTCACCGCAGTAGTCACCGGACTTCTGCTCGCGCTTAACCTTTCGACAAATGCGACCATATGGCAATGTCTTGTCGGCAGCGTTTTTGCGATCGTTATCGTCAAGTGCGCCTTTGGCGGACTCGGCTACAACATCGTTAATCCCGCCATCGCCGCAAGAGTAATGCTTCTTATCGCCTTCACCGAGGTTGCAGGCGGAGCAGGGACAGTCTTCGCTGAGATCGAGTCGGGCGCAACTCCCCTCGCCATCCTTGGCGGTGCGGAGGGTACCCTTCCTTCGATGCTCGATATGCTCATCGGTAACCGCGGCGGTGCCATTGGAGAGACCTGCGCTATCGCACTTCTCCTCGGCGGTATCTACCTCATCGTCCGCAAGGTGATCACCTGGCATATTCCCGTCTGCTATATCGGCGGCGTATTCCTTCTTTCGCTCGCATTCGGCGGCGACGTTATGGGTGCTGTTTATCACACTCTCGGCGGCGGTCTTATCATCGGTGCTATCTTTATGGCAACCGACCCCGTCACTTCGCCCAAGAAGGGACTCGGCAAGATCATTTTCGCCCTCTGCTGTGCGCTTATCACCGTACTTATCCGTTTCTACGGCAACTATCCCGAGGGAGTTTCCTTCGCTATCCTTCTTATGAACATCATCTGCCCCTACATTGATATGATCGGCGCAAAGAAGGAAAAGACAGAGGAGGTGGCTGAATAATGAAGAATCTCAAACCCACCATCGTCCTTTCCTGCATTGCAATGGCAGTTGCACTCATACTTTCGGCTATCAATATGGTAACCGGTCCCATCATCGAGGAGCATAGAAACGCTGCTGCAAACAGCGCGCTTATCGAGGTTATGCCCGAGGGCGGTAACTTTGAGGAGATCGATATTTCCACTCTCGAACTTCCCGAGGCTATCACAAACGCTTATAAGGAAACCTCCGGCAAGGGCTACGTATTCCGTGTGACCTCCACCGGCTACAAGTCGGGTATGGTCATTATGGTCGGTGTAAATGCCGAGGGCAAGATCACGGGCTCGAAGTGCCTTGAAACTCAGGACACCTTCGGCAAGGAGCCTCAGATCGACAATTCCTACAACGGTCAGTCACTTGCAGACTTCGCGCCCAACCTTATCACCGGCGCGACCATGACCAGCAGCGGCTACCGCGACGCGGTAAGCAACGCGCTTCAGGCGTTTACTCTCGCATCCGGCGGCAAGCTTGATCCCGCGATCGCACTCGAGGCAAAGATCCCCGAGCTCGCACCCGGATTTGTCAATCCCGCAGCAGTTGAGGCTTCGGGCAGCTTCAAGAAGGCTCTCAAGGCTTCCAACGATGCAGGATTCGCATACATTTTCTCGGACGGCGAAAACGGCTTTATCGCTCTTGTTAACGCTACCGGCGGATGCATCGTTTATGATGCCGAAGGCAACGACGTGACCGAAGCACAGTCCGCTCTTGCAGACGAAGCAAAGGCTCACGCTGCCGCAAACCAGAAGTCTTATGCAGACGATCTCTCCGCTAAGATCACCAAGCTCTTCGCAGACGCGACCGACGTTGCACCCGTTGAGATCTCCACCTTCGGAACCGTTGTTTCCGCATCTTCCTTCAAGTCGAACGGCACTGATTACTACGCATTCTACTCGAGAAGCATGGGCTTCCATCAGATGGACGTTTATATTGTTATCGATGCAAACGGTGCTATCGCAAAGGTTGATGCCAAGCAGTATATCTTTGACGAAGAGTACTTTATGAACTTCGGTGGTATGGATATCGGCTCTTACAAGGCAGGCTTCGAGGGACTCACCATCGAGACCTGGACAGGTGACGCAGCAGTTATCGCAACCGCTACTATGACATCTAACGCAATGAAGCAGTCCACCGAGGATGCTTTCGCGGCATTCAATTCTATCAAAGGAGGAGCACAGTAATGAAAAACAATAAATTATCTATTCTCCTTCGCGGTATAATCGCAGAAAACCCCGTTCTCATTCTTATCCTCGGCACCTGCCCCACCCTTGCGGTAACAGGCAACGTGACCTCTGCACTTTCGATGGGTATTGCGGCGACAGTCGTTCTCATCTGCTCGAACGTCGTTATCTCGGCGCTTCGCAAGGTGATCCCCGACACCGTCCGCGTTCCCTGCTACATCGTTATCATCGCGGGCTTCGTAACCGCGGTCCAAATGCTTCTTCAGGCATTCCTTCCCTCGATCTACGAGATGCTCGGCGTTTACCTCGCTCTTATCGTTGTAAACTGCATCATCCTTGGCAGAGCGGAAATGTTCGCAAGAAAGAACACCGTTCTTGACAGCGCGGTCGACGGACTTGGAATGGGTCTTGGATTCCTCCTTGCACTCTTCCTTATGGCATTCATCCGCGAGGTATTCGGCGTTGGTACGTTTATGGGCATCGAGCTTGGATTTATGAAGCACTTCTGCATCCCCGTTCTTGCGGGCGCACCCGGCGGATTCCTTGTTTACGGCATTCTTATCGCCGTTATGAACAAGCTCACCGAAAAGAAGGGCGGCGTCAAGAAAAAGTCCTTCTCCTGCGAGGGCTGTCCCTCTGCATCGGTTTGCGTAAACAAGCCCTGTCTCAATAATGAAAAGAAGGAGGAAGTAGAAAATGCTTAAGAGTCTTATCCTTATTCTTATGGGCGGCGTTCTTATCAACAACTACGTCCTCAACCAATTCCTCGGCATCTGCCCCTTCCTTGGCGTTTCCAAGAAGGTAAATCAGGCGACGGGTATGGGCGTTGCGGTTATCTTTGTTATGCTCTTCGCTACCGCCGCAACCTGGCCGATCTACAACTTCGTTCTTGTTCCTCTCAAGATCGAATACTTCCAGACGATCGTATTCATTCTCGTTATCGCCACACTCGTTCAGTTCGTTGAGATCGTTCTCAAGAGATTCATTCCCTCGCTTCACGCGTCGCTCGGTATTTATCTCCCTCTGATCACCACCAACTGTGCGGTTCTCGGCGTTACCATCAACAACATCACCGCGGGCTACAACTTCCTCGAGTCAATGATCTCCTCGCTCGGCGTTGGTCTCGGCTTCATGCTTGCAATGCTTCTTTTCGCAGGCGTTCGCTCCAAGCTCGACGATTCGAATGCACCGAAGTGCTTCCGCGGACTTCCCGTAACACTCATCGCCGCTTCGATCGTTGCAATGGCGTTCTATGGCTTTGCGGGAATCGTTGAAAATCTTCTCGCATAAGGAGGCAGAAAATTATGGCAATACTTATTCCCGTTCTTATCTGTCTTGCGGTCGCGGTCGTTTGCGCGATCATACTTACAGTTTCCAACATCCTTTTCGGTGTCAAAGAGGATGAAAAGTTCCTCGCGATCCGTGATGCTCTTCCCGGCGCTAACTGCGGTGCCTGCGGATACAGCGGATGCGACGGCTATGCACGTGCTCTCTCCGAGGGCAAGATCACCGAAACCAACCTCTGCGTTCCCGGCGGCGATGTTGCATCGCAGGATATCGCAAGCATTCTTGGCGTTGAGGCAGGAAAGGCTGTCAAGCTCTTTGCTTACGTTGGATGCCACGGCACCTGCGAGGCTACAAAAAAAGATGAAAAGCATCTCCGCGACGGCTTCAAGACCTGTCGTGAAGCCGCTGAGCACTGGGAAGGCGAAAACGTTTGTACCTATGCCTGCATCGGTCTCGGCGACTGTGCAGCGGCTTGTCCCAATGACGCGATCCTCATTCACGACGGCGTAGCAAAGGTCATCTCGAGCCTCTGCTCGGGCTGCGGCCTTTGTGCAAAGACTTGTCCTCACGGCACCATCAAGATGCAGGAGGACGGCACCATCATCGCTATCGGATGCTCGAACCACAACAAGGGCGCGATCACCCGCAAAATGTGCACAAACGGCTGTATCGGCTGCACCAAGTGTGCACGTACCTGCCCGAACGGCGCGATCACTATGGACGAGAACCTTCCCCTTCTCGATCACTCCAAGTGCACCAGCTGCGGCGCTTGCGTCGAAGCCTGCCCTGTCGGAGCTATCCACAAGGACGTTTTCGTCTGCGATAAGTGCTTCTTATAAGAGTTATATTCGCCTGCGGCGAGTGATATTGCTGCGCAGTGATATTCGGATTACGCCGAGTGTTATTCGCTCCGCGAGTTTTGACATTCAAAAGAGAACCTTACGGCAACAGCCGTTGGGTTCTCTTTTTATTTTCATTTCCTATTGACATTTACCAAAAATGTATGTATAATATTATATGAACAGGTTCATAAAAAAGGCGGTGTTGGAAATGAAGAACAAAAGACGTATTCTGATATGGATAATTTCAGTAACATCGGCAATTGCGATAATACTCGGTGCTTGCGCAATATACGTATCGGATTATTACCGCGCGGACAGCACAGCGATCGCTTCTTTTACCGCTTCGCATTCTGTCACCACCAATGAGGATCCAAACGGTATTATCACGTTTGAACCCATAGATCCCATCGCGGGATTCATATTCTATCCCGGCGGAAAGGTTGAATATACGGCTTACGTGCCCCTCATGTCCGCCCTTGCAGAGAAAGGAGTGCTTTGCATTCTCATACCGATGCCCTTCAATCTTGCGGTGCTCGATATGAACGCCGCAAAAGGAATGACGGAGCAATATCCCGGAATTGATGATTGGTATATCGGCGGGCACTCTCTCGGCGGATCTATGGCGGCTTCATTTGTTGCAAATAATACCGACTCCATTGAAGGTCTTATCCTGCTCGGCTCATATTCAACCGCAGAAATCACGCTTCCCGTTCTTTCGATATACGGAAGTGAGGACAAAGTCATGAACCGAGAAAAATATGACAAATACAAATCCAATATCAATTCGTCGCTGACAGAAACCGTCATTGACGGCGGATGCCACGCGTATTTTGGAATGTACGGTGCGCAAGACGGCGACGGTATGCCTTCGATCTCAAACGAAGAACAGATCAATATAACAGTCACAGAAATAATCACGTTTATCGATAAGGAATAAAAATGCCAAAAATCATAGAAAACGTCCGCGAGTTGCTTCTTGATACTGCCAAAAAGCAGATTGAAGAGCGCGGATACGCAAACACAACGATACGCTCCGTCGCGGGCGAATGCGGACTCGCGGTCGGAACGGTTTATAATTATTTCAGATCCAAGGATATGCTTATCGCCACTTTTGTGGTCGAGGACTGGAATTCCTATCTTTCGGATATACGCGGAGCTAACCTTTCGGATCCGCGAATGGCTCTACACAACATATATGATGCGCTGATCCATTTTTCCGAAAAGCACAGATCGCTTTTCTCCGACCCCGAGGCGGCAAAGGTTTACTCCACTGTCTTTTCCGAAAGGCATAAAACCCTGCGCTCTCAGATCTCGGAGATCATCGCCCCTCTCTGCCCTGCGGAAAGCGGCGATTTCACAGCCGAATTCGTTGCCGAATCCCTCCTGACATGGACGGTTGCAGGCAAAGATTTCGATTCAATATTCAACATTCTTGAAAAAATATTAAAATAATATAAAAAGGAGCATTCAACCATGAGCAGTTTTGAAAATCTTCGCATCGTGGACAATTTCTATCAGACCTCGCTCTATTTCCCGATGCCCACCGTCATCATCAGCACACTCTGTGAGGACGGAACAACAACTCTCGGTCCCTATTCTCTCGTGCAGCCCTATTATGTAGCAGGCAAGGATTACTACGCCATGCTTCTCTGCTGCCGCAATTCCTCTAACACCGCGCAGAACATTCTCCGCTCGGGCAAGTGCGCGATCAACTTCATCGACGACAAGCCCGCGACCTTCAAGGAAGCAGTAAAGCTCTCCTGGCCCGGCGACAAGCCCTCCGAGAAGATGCCGAAGTGCAACTTCAAGCTCGAAAAGAGTATGATCGAAGAAGAAACAGGAGAAGCAAGACCCATGGTGCTCACAGATGCCATTCAGGTCATCGAGTGCACTTGGGTACTCGAGCTTGACGGCGCCGACAAGGATATGCCCGGTGAGCTCACAGGCTACGAGCCCCCTTATCACGATTTCAACGGTATCACCTCGAAATTCGGCGCGCACTTCATTCTTAAGGTCGACAAGATCCTTATGAAGAAGAAGTACAGTGACGCCATCATCAACGGAGTTCGCGCAAAGGACTTCCCCGCACTTCCCGTTGACTACGGCTACCGCGATTCCAAGAACTTCTGGTTCCACAGAAAGACAAAGATGAGAGCAGAGCTCCTTCAGGTCCGCAAGGCTTCTCTTGAATCTGTACGCTACGCCGCAGACCGCATTGACGACAAGATCAAGTTCACCGACGACGCGCTCCAGACCATTCTCGGAGTTCCGAGAGTATTCCTTCCCACCGTACTCAAAGGATGCGTTACTTGGGCAAAGGAAAACGGCGTTGAGCTCGTCACCGCTGAACATATGAAGATAATCAACGACAAGCGTTCCAAAGAAAAAGCAAAGAAATAATTTTGACAATAAAGGAGAAAGTATTATGAAAGTTTTACTTGCAGGCGCATTCGGAAATCTTGGCGGAGAAATACTCAAGGTTCTCTGTAACAAAGGCTACGAGGTTGTAGCCGCTGACCTTAAGGAAAGAGCTATCGAGGGAACAGAGGGCAAATACACCTTCGTTTCTATCGACGCTACCAATCCCGAAACACTCAAGGGCATCTGTGACGGTGCTGACGTTGTTATCACCACCATGGGTCTCACGGGAGCATCCACTCACTTCACATCCTACGACATTGACTACAAGGGCAACATGAACCTTTACGAGGAGTGCAAGCGCGCGGGCGTTAAGAAGTTCAACTACATTTCCGTTATCTCCTGCGACGAGCCCGGCGCAGAAGAGGTTCCCATGCTTCACGCAAAGTTCCTCGTTGAGGAAGAAATCAAGAAGCAGCAGATGGATTGGGTCATCTACCGTCCCACTGGTTATTTCTATGACATTGCAAAGGTATTCAAGCCCTATGTTGACAAGGGCGAGATGCAGCTTCTCAAGGGCTACGGCGGAGTCAAGGCAAACGTTGTTGACTGCCCCGATTTTGCAGAATTCATCGTTGAGCACATGAACGACACCAACGTAACCTACAACGTCGGCGGTAAGGAAACCTACACCTACGAGGAAATGGCTGCAATGTGCTTTGACGCAGCAAAGAAGCCCCTCAAGATCAAATGGGCTCCCATTTGGCTCTTCGGCATACTTGCAAACCTCCCCAAGATCAAGAAAGCGGGCAAGCACGACATTATCCTCTTCTCCAAGTGGACCCTCAGCCACAACCTTGTCGGTGACACCGAGGTTGGCGAAAAGAGCTTCGCTGAATACATCAAGAGCTACTTCGGAAAGGAGAACTAAAAATGTTCTGGGATCTTCTCGGTATTCTTTATATCGTTTGCGCAGTTATGTGCGCTGTAGGATTTTATAAATTCGTTTACTTCCTCTCGATCGGCTACGGCTTTGCTGTCGCGGGCGGAGGAATCGCGATCCTCGTCATGGCGCTCATCAATCCCACAGCTACTCCCCTCTGGATCATAGCTGTTCAGGCACTTCTCTTCCTTTCTTACGGCGCGCGCCTTTCTGGTTTTCTTCTTGTTCGTGAGTTCAAGAACGCAACCTTCAAAAAGACCGACGTGGCAAAGGACACCCTCGCCAAAAACGGCGAAAAGAAGATGCCCGTGTTCGTGCTTGCAACCATCTGGATCTTCGTTTCCGCTCTTTACGTAGCGCAGGTCAGCCCCATGCTCTTCCGCTATGCGAATGAAGAGATGACCGATTTCATCGTTCCCGTGATCGGTTTTGCGGTTTCGGTATTCGGTCTCGTTCTTGAATCTATCGCAGACAAGCAGAAGTCGGCACAGAAGAAGGAAAATCCTTCGATGGTAGCAACCAAGGGCCTTTACCGCATCATTCGCTGCCCCAACTACCTTGGCGAGATCACCTTCTGGACCGGCGTGTTCATCAGCGGCATCACCGCATACAAGACCGTTGGCCAGTGGATCATGGCAATTATCGCTTACATTGCAATCGTTTACATAATGTTCAACGGCGCACAGCGTCTTGAGAAGCGTCAGATGGCTCGCTACGGCGACGATCCCGCTTACAACGAATATGCAAACAAGACCCCCATCATCATCCCGCTTCTCCCCATTTATCATCTCAACAAGAAGAACTAAACGAAGGGAGATACAGAAATGAATGATTTTTCTGTTTCTATGGCGCTTGTGGATTTTATCCCTGTATTATTCTTCGCCATAGCCGCCGTCATTCTTCAACGCGATCTTTACAACAAAATGAGCAAGGGTGCATTCGCACTTTTCGCTGCGGGGACGATCAACGTCACCTGCGCGGGCGCGCTTAAAGCGATCTGGAAGTTGCTTTATGCTCTCGGCGTTTGCGATTTTGAGGCACTCAACGCAATGTTCTTCCCCGTTCAGTCGATAGGCTTCCTGCTCGCGGGAATCGGAATTCTTGCAATGCTCACACATAAGCAGAGCAAGAGCGCGGCACTTGCCGTTGCTCCTCCCGTGTTCAGCGGAACATTTGTGTTCGTTGGTCTTATGGTTGCCGGACTCGGCATTATGGATGCTGTTCTCTGCATTCTCGCCGGCAAACTCAAGAAGCCAGCGCTCATCGCGATCTTTGTGCTTTCCTTTGTTTGCTCGCTCTGTATGGGTTATCTCTCCTCGCAGAATTTCGCCGAGGCTTCGATGAACTGGATCGCAGAGGGCGTTAACGTAATCGGTCAGGGAACACTTCTTCTTGGCGTTTGTCTGCTCCATAAGAACGGACTTGCTGATTACAAAATCAGGGAGGAAAAAGCAGAATGACAAACAAGATCTTAGACCTTATCAAGGCAAAATATCCCCTCTCCCCAATCGATGCGGGTGATATGGCAACGCTCAAGGCAAGCGGTATGAAGTTTTCTGTTGAGGCTTACAAAGCCGAGGGACTCGGTCACGTTTCAGTGATGCGAGCAAAAGGATTCTTCGGGCTGATGAAGATGGATACCCTCATTATCAATCCGACCGGGATCGACCTTCCGCTTTACTCATACGACCGCATCCTCGCAATGGGAAACGACACCCTGATCGTTGAGCTTTACGATACCCTCATCGGAGATTATTCCGAGGATGGAATGATCTCGGTCAAGGAAAAATTTGCATCCCTTCCCGAGCGCGATCCGGGCGAGCATTGGTACGATTCGATCAAGCTCCCCTCGAGCATCTCGAAGAAGGGCAAGAAGATC
>JAFQGP010000127.1 GCA_017415485.1 Clostridia bacterium | reverse complement strand
TTAAAATAAAAGAACTTGGCGTTCGTCTTTCATTTGTTCCCGAAGACAGACTTGGTATGGGTCTTGTCGGCAATATGGATATTATCGATAATATGCTCCTCAGAAGCTATAAACGAGGCAAAACGGCGTTCCTTGAACGTAAAAAGCCAAAAGATCTTGCAAACAAGATTATTAAAGACCTTGAAGTTGTTACTCCGAGCGCAAAAACACCCGTTCGCCGTCTTTCGGGCGGTAACGTTCAGAAAGTGCTTGTCGGCAGAGAGATTGCCGCTTCGCCTACCGTTCTTATGGTTGCATACCCCGTTCGCGGTCTTGACATCAATTCATCATATCTTATTTATAATCTTCTCAATCAGCAGAAAGAAAGCGGAGTTGCAATCATTTTTGTAGGCGAAGATCTTGACGTTCTGATTGATCTTTGCGACAGAATAATGGTTATCAACTCAGGCAATATCACAGGCATTGTTGATGCAAGAACAACTACCAAAGAAGAAATCGGTCTTCTTATGACAAAGAACAACGGAGGTGAGAAAATTGGCTAAACCTGCATCAAAAAGCAAAGAACCGCTTTTTCATATTGTTAAGCGAGGCGCAGTTCCTGCTTGGAAAGCACTTTTGATAAGAGCAGGCTCAATTTTTGCCGCGCTTATAGCTTGCGGTCTCTTAACCTTTTTTCTGACGGGTCAGAATCCGATTGAGGTTTATATCACCATGATCGAAGGCGCAATCGGTACTCCGAGAAGAATATGGTCTCTTCTTCAGGGAATCGCTCTCCTTCTTTGTGTTTCAATCGCCGTAACTCCTGCATTCAAAATGAAATTCTGGAACATCGGCGCTGAGGGTCAGGTTCTTATGGGCGGTCTTGCTGCTGCGCTTTGTATGATAACTCTTACCGACGTTCTCAGCCCTCCTCTTCTTATGGTTGCAATGGTTGTTTCAAGTATTGTCTGCGGCGCAATATGGGGTCTTGTTCCTGCATTTTTCAAAGCGCACTGGAATACCAACGAAACACTCTTCACCCTTATGATGAACTACATAGCAATGCAGATTGTTAAGTATTTTGCATATAAATATTCAGTTCCCAAGGGTACAGGCAGCATCAATATTATCAACAATATAAATCACGAGGGTTGGTTCCCTTCAATTTTAGGTCAGGAATATCTGCTCAATATCCTTATCGTGCTTGCTTTGACTGTATTTATGTATATCTACCTCAAGCACAGCAAACACGGCTATGAAATTTCAGTTGTCGGTGAAAGCGAAAACACCGCAAGATACATCGGTATCAACGTAAAGAAAGTCATCATCCGCACGGTCCTCATTTCGGGTGCCCTCTGCGGAATTATGGGTTGGATCCTTGCGGCAGGCACCGACCACTCCATCACCTCCTCAGCAGTCGGAGGCAACGGCTTCACCGCGATCATGGTATCCTGGATGTCGAAATTCAATCCCATCACAATGATCTTCTCCTCGCTCCTCGTATGCTTCCTTCAGAAGGGTGCGGGCGAGATCGCATCGAATCTCGGTCTTAACTCGAGCGTTGGCGAAGTCCTGACCGGAATTATGATCCTCTTTATCATCAGCAGCGATTTCTTTGTAAATTATCAGATCCACTTCCGTAAGAATGAAAGAAAGGAGAAGGACGCATAATGGGCATTTTTGCAAAAATAATGGCGTTTATTGCCGCGGCGATCGTTCAGGGCACCCCTCTTCTTTTCGGAGCTACGGGTGAGATCATAACCGAGAAGAGCGGAAACCTCAACCTCGGTATTCCCGGTATAATGTATATTGGCGGTATCTCCGGAATCATCGGCGGATATCTTTACGAACATTTCTGCGCAGAACCCGTTCCGATCCTTTGCGTGCTTATTTCTTTGCTTGCATCGGTCATCGGCTCTACGTTCATCGCGTTTATTTACAGCTTCCTCACCATCACTCTCAAGGCAAATCAGAACGTCGTCGGTCTTGCGCTGACCACACTCGGTGTCGGACTCGGTAACTTCTATGGCGGCTCGCTCCTCAAGTTCTTCGACGAAAGCGGTTCTATCTCCCTTTTCATCACGGGTAACGCTTATAAGACGAAGATTCCCTTCCTTTCCGATCATCTCGGAATCGTGGGCGAAACATTCTTCTCATTCGGTTTCCTTGTATACCTTGCAATCATCATCGCAATTCTTTCTCAGTGGTTCATTAACCGCACACGCTTAGGCCTTAACCTTCGCGCAGTCGGTGAAAACCCCGCAACAGCCGATGCCGCAGGCATCAACGTTGCACTTTATAAGTACGTTGCCACCTGTGTCGGCGGTGCTATTGCGGGACTTGGCGGACTTTACTTCGTTATGGACTACACCACGGGAGCATGGACCAACAACGGCTTCGGCGACCGCGGATGGCTTGCTATCGCAATCGTAATTTTTGCGCTTTGGAAGCCGAGAAGCGCGATCTTCTCGTCCTACATCTTCGGCGGACTTTATATCGCCAGCGTATTTATCTCGGGACTTTCGGGCAGTACCAAGGAGCTTATCAAGATGCTCCCCTACCTTGTAACCATTGCAGTCCTCGTCTTTACAAGCTCTCGTAAAAAGCGCGAGCATCAGCCTCCCGCTGCACTCGGACAGTCTTATTTCAGAGAAGAAAGATAAATTCTAAATGGAAATATTCAGATTCGAAACAATAGACTCGACCTTCGTTGAAGCCGGCAGACGTATGCGTGAGCTTTCCGACGGCGCGTATCTGTTCACTGCGCGCGAACAGACAGCGGGCAGAGGTCAAGGAACTCATACCTTCTATTCTCCAAGAGATAACGGTATTTATGCCACCCTCCTTCTTGTGGGAGACTATGCCGACATTTGTTTGCCCGCATTCTCTTCCAAGCTCGGTCCCTTTGCAACGGTAACAGTCACCAATGCCGTGCTTGATGCCTGCTCGGATTTCGATCAGCGCCTCGGCATAAAGTGGCAAAACGACCTTCTTCTTGATGGAAAGAAATATGGCGGGGTTATTACCGCAGTGACCGTGAAGGAAGGCAAACTTACAACGATCAGGATCGGCTTCGGGATCAACACGGGATATGCCGATATGCCCGACGAGCTTCGCGGCAGAGTGACCACGCTCGGTCTCGACCCCGAGGACACCGAAAAGCTGATGATCGAGATCGCAGACAGACTTTGCAACCACCTTCCCGAGGTCAAACAAGAGGAGCTTTATAACGAATATGTCAAGTATTGCACTACTCCGGGCAGAAACGTTATGCTTCCCGACGGCAGATGCGCCACGGCTATAAGCGTCGCCTCGGATTTCTCGCTCATCTATTCCGTCGAGGGCAAACGCCCCGAATTTACAAACACAACAGCGGGACTGATAATCCTCTGATATAAAAGGGAGCTTTCGGGCTCCCTTTTCACATTGAACGGAATTGATTCATATTATGTAGTATAACTCTTATGATTGAGGACCTTAATATGGATAAAAATATAAAACTTGCACTACTCGGCGGCGATGCAAGGCAATGCTATCTTGCAAGAGAGCTCGCCGCGCGCGGCTTTGAAACTGCCGTTTGGGGGCTCGGCAAAGAGTTTGATATCGACAAGGCCGTCAAATGCCGCGACGCCCGCAGCGCGATAGATTCAGCCTCCGCAGTTGTTTTGCCACTGCCTGCATCGCTTGACGGAATATCTGTGAATTGCAGCGACCCCGATTCCGATAAACTCAAGCTGCTTACATTACTCGATTACACCGAAGTACCGATCTTTGGCGGCAGACTCGGCGAGAGCTTCCGCCTTTCGGCATCTGCAAGAAAAAAGCACGTCATCGATTATTTTGAATCCGAAACCTTGCAGATAAAAAACGCCACCCCAACTGCCGAGGGCGCGATATATCTCGCAATGCAGAATATGAAAAAGACTCTTTTCGGAAGCCGCGTTGCGGTTGTGGGATACGGCAGGATCGGCAGAATGCTCTCCTGCCTTCTCGCAAAAATGGGTGCATCGGTTACGGTAGCCGCACGAAATCTTCGCCAGCTTGCCGAGGCTTCTTCATTTGGAAACGATACTGTTCGCATTTCGCCATCCTACGCGCTCGGCGGTCTCGGACCTCTTTGCGAAGAAGGGGCTTTTGATGTAATATTCAATACCGTCCCTGCCCGGCTTTTTGACAAAGAAGTGATCGAGATGCTGCCGAAAGATGTATTGCTCATCGACCTCGCTTCCGTCCCCGGCGGTGTGGATTTTGCTGCTGCCAAAGAGCGCGGAATAAATGCAATATGGGCGCTCTCATTGCCCGGAAAATACGCACCCGAAAGCGCAGGCAAGATCATCGCCGACACGCTCGATGAACTCTTTGAAAGCGAGGGAATCGTATGAAAATAGGTTTTGCTTTTTGCGGATCCTTCTGCACCTTCGCACCCGCCATCGAACAGCTTAAACGCCTCTCGGACTCGGGTCACGAGATCGTGCCGATAATGAGCTTCAACGCATCTTCGATCGACACAAGATTCGGCAAGGCAAGCGAGCATATAGAAAGGATCGAATCGCTTTGCGGAAGAAAAGTTATAAAGACAATCGAGGACGCTGAACCGCTCGGACCCAAGGAAAAGCTTGATATGCTCATCATCTGCCCATGCACGGGCAACACACTTGCGAAACTTGCTCTCGGAGTTACGGATACGCCCGTCACTATGGCGGCAAAAGCGCATCTTCGCGGCGACCGAACGCTGCTGATCGCTCTTGCGACAAATGACGGACTTTCCGCAAATCTCTCCAATCTGAATGCTATGCAAAAGCGGAAGAGCGTGTATTTCGTGCCTTTGCGGCAAGACGACCCAGAAATGAAGCCGCATTCTCTTGTCTGTGACTTCGAAAAGCTCGGAGAAGCATTTTATGCAGCCATCCGCCGCGAGCAGCTTCGCCCGCTGTTTCTTAATTGATCCCATCCTTCCCCTCGGGGAAGGATTTTTTATATTATCTATTGAATTTTATTTCTCTTTGTGGTATAATTACTATGAATTATTATTGTTTGCGCACAAAAAGCGCGAAAGTGAGGAAAAAATGTCTGATTTCAAGATCGAAACAAAATGTATTCAGTCGGGTTACAATCCCGGAAACGGAGAACCCCGCGTTCTTCCCATATACCAGAGCACTACTTATAAGTATTGCTCCTCCGAAGAGGTAGGCGACCTCTTTGACCTCAAGGCAGACGGCCACATGTATTCCCGCATCTCCAACCCCACGGTTGCAGAGGTAGAGAAGAAGATCACAGACCTTGAGGGCGGCACAGGTGCCATCCTTACCTCGTCCGGTATGTCCGCGATCCTTCTTGCGGTTCTCAATATCACAAAGGCGGGACAGAACATCGTCTCTCTCTCCGCGATCTACGGCGGAACCGTCAACCTTTTTGCCGTAACCCTCAAGCGCTTCGGTATAGATGTACGCTTCGCAACCTCCGCAATGAGCGATGAGGAGATCGAATCCCTTATCGACGAAAACACCCGTATGCTCTTTGGCGAGACTATTGCAAATCCCGCGCTCGATGTTCTCGACTTCGACCGCTTTGCCGCTCTCGCTCATAAGAATGGCATTCCCTTCGTTGTCGATAACACCTTCCCGACTCCCATCCTTTGCCGCCCCTTCGAGCACGGATGTGACATCATCGTTCACTCCACCACCAAGTATATGGACGGCCACGCTACCGTTGTCGGCGGTTGCGTAGTTGACGGCGGTAAGTTCGATTGGTCCGCAAACCCCGAAAAGTGGCCAGAGCTCAACGATCCCGATCCCTCCTATCACGGAGTTGCATACGTCAAGCAGTTCGGCAACGACGTTGCATACATAACCAAGGCGCGCGTTCAGCTCGTCCGCGATATGGGTATCCCCATGACCGCAATGAGCGCATTCCTTCTCAACCTCGGACTCGAAACCCTCCATCTCCGTATGGAAAGACATTGCTCAAACGCTCTTGCTGTGTCGAAGTATCTTTCCGCACACGAGAAGGTCGAAAGCGTTTCCTATCCCGGCCTCGAGGGCGATCCTCAGTATGCGCTCGCACAGAAATATCTGCCTAATGGTTGCGCCGGCGTCATCTCCTTCGTAATCAAGGGCGGCAGAGACGCAGCAGTTAAGTTTATGGATTCGCTCAAGCTCGCTGCGATCGTCGTTCACGTTGCAGATTCCCGCACAAGCGTGCTCAATCCCGCGTCCACCACTCACCGCCAGCTCACCGACGAACAGCTCGTTGCCGCAGGCATCCCCGCAGGTCTTGTCAGACTTTCCGTCGGCACAGAGCATATCGACGACATAATCGCCGATATCGAGCAGGCGCTTAAAAACGCTTAAGGAGGCTCAAATGCCTATCAAGATACCCAATCTTCTCCCCGCGACTCAGACTCTGCTTGACGAAAACATCTTTGTCATGACAGAGACCCGCGCGATCACGCAGGACATCAGACCTCTGCATATCCTCATGCTCAATCTGATGCCGCAGAAGATCACCACGGAAACGCAGATCGCACGCCTGATCGGCAATACGCCGCTTCAGGTCGAGCTCGAGTTGCTCCAGACCGCAACCCACAAGGCGACCCACACTTCCGCCGAGCATATGCTCGCGTTCTACAAGACCTTTGATGAGGTCAAGCACAAAAAATACGACGGGATGATCATCACCGGCGCACCCGTCGAGCAGATCCCCTTCGAAGAAGTCACTTATTGGGATGAGCTCTGTGAGATCATGGAGTGGTCGAAGACAAACGTTACGTCCACCTTCCACATCTGTTGGGGCGCGCAGGCAGGACTTTATTATCATTACGGAATCAAGAAATATCCGCTTGACTCAAAGCTTTTCGGCGTTTTCGAGCATACCGTAGACCGCCGTTCTTCGATGCTTTTCAGAGGCTTTGACGATAAGTTCTTCGTTCCTCATTCCCGCCACACCACCGTGCGCCTTGAGGATGTTGAGGCTTGCCCCGAACTGAAGATCCTTTCCACCTCGCCCGTTGCGGGACTTTATGCCTGCGCAACAGACCGCGGCAGACAGATATTCATCACGGGACATTCCGAGTACGATGCGGGAACGCTGAGAGCGGAATATCTCCGCGACAAAAACGCGGGACTCCCAATCGAGATCCCCGTCAACTATTTCCCGAATGACGATGATACCCAAGAGCCTCTCGTAACCTGGAGAAGTTGCGCAAATCTGCTTTACTCCAACTGGCTCAACTATTTCGTATATCAGACCACACCTTACGACAGAGAACAGATCAACTGATAAAGAAAGGAGATCTCAAATGAAACTTGCATCCGATTTCAGACAGTCCGCACGCGATGCCCTCAAGGGAAAATGGGGACTTGCCGTTGTCACGGGCATTGTAGCAAGCATCCTTGGTGTTTCAACTCATAGCGGCGGCTTCAGCTTTGACGTTTCCGGCTTGAATAATCCCGAGATCGAAACAGAGATCAATATCCCCTCGGATTTTAATTTTTCGGAATTTCCTTCGCTCGAGGAGATTTTCCCGAGCGTTGAACCCGCCTTTTGGGCAATTTTCGGAACCGTTCTTGCCATTGGACTTTCCATCGGACTCGTTATGGGTATAGCCTTCTTCATCCTCGGCAGTATTGTTTCCCCCGGATATGCAAAATTCAATCTCAACCTGATCGACGGCGAAACTGCCGAGGTCAATGATCTTTTCAAGTATTTCAAGAATTGGAGCAATATGGTTCTTGCGAACCTTCTTCGCTCGCTCTACATATTCCTTTGGAGTCTTCTGTGCTTTATCCCCGGAATCATAGCTTCTTATACCTATGCTATGGTGCCGTACATTATGGCAGAGAATCCCGAACTCACCCCAAAGGAAGCCTGCGAGAGATCAAAGCAGCTCATGGACGGAAACAGACTGCGTCTGTTCTGCCTGACTTTCAGCTTCATCGGCTGGTCGTTCCTTTGCGCTTTGACTTGCGGAATCGGATATATTGTTCTTACCCCTTATATCGAAGCAGCCGTTGCCGATTTCTACCGTGAGATCTCGGATACTCGCCCCGTTCCCGAGCCCGACGAAAGTATTCCGGTGTATATCCCCGAATCGCAGAATTAATAAAAAACTTTCCAAAAGGCTGGTTCTCATAAGAATGATAAAAGCCATCGCGGTACAATGATCGCGATGGCTTTTCGATGTTATAAATTTTTTACTGTATCTGATAATAAATCGTCGGAGAAAACAAGAGTTTTATTCCGACTTCGTCGGAGTGATATTATCGCTTCGCGATAGTGGTATTGAAGCCTTGCGGCTTCAGTGATATTTTATTCGCCTCCCGAACTCGCGCAGCGAATACCACTCGGCGTAAGCCGAATAAAACTGCAAGGCAATATCACTCGCCGCAGGCGAATAAAACTGTTTGTTTACGGCATAAGAAAGATCCTTCGTCTGACAAGATCGCAGAATAGAAAAAGCGGCATCAAGGTAAGATAATGATAAACAAAAAGCCCGGGCAATTCGGTTGCGTAGATCGTGGGTATCGGCAGAAAGGAAGAGAAGAGCCCAATGATAAAAGAGTAAACGCAAGCCGCAATTGCCGCAAAAGCAGATTTAAGCGCAAGATGAAATCTGCGGTAGAAAATGTTTTTCTCGAAATAATATATCAAAATAGAGAATACGACCGATAAGATGAATTCATATATCAAGCTTGATCGCAAAACCGCATCGGGCAGCCATGAGTGCAAGGGCGTGTGAAAAAACGGATATGTGAAAGGATACAAGGTTTCCGAAACGAAAACGCAGAGCTTGACGAATAAGATCGAAGTGAAGGTTCTGAATGCACCCCCGAGTATCGCAACGGTCGCGGCTTCTCCGTAACGGGATGAAAGGAAAATCTTTATCGGCGATTCTTCGCGAGGTTTGATAAACGGCATTTTGGCGACTCCTTTGAGATTTTATTGAAATTATTGACAAAAACATTATGATTAATGCCCGAAAAATGCAATTTGCCTATTGAAAAAACAATAAATATTTGATATAATAATATAATGTATAATTATGGAGGTGCGCATGAAGATCTTATTTGAAAATTGTAAAGTGTTCGATAGCTCAAACAGAATATTCAAGCAAAGGTCGATACTTGTTTCGGACGGTATCATCCTTGATCTTTTGCGCCACACCGACCGCCGTCCCGATGTCGATTCGGTCATAGACTGCGGCAGCAGACAGGTAATTCCGGGGCTTATCGATATCCACACCCACGGCAGAGCCGGCGCAGACTTCAACACCGCAGATGCCGATGATATGAGAAATATGGCGAAGTCATATTCCGAATACGGAGTCACCTCGGTTTTCCCCACACTCGCCTCGGCGGAGTTCGAAAGCCTTTGCAGCCAGGCTGAGCTTATCGACAGCCTCAAGGGCGATACAGATGGCGCAGAATTCCTCGGCGTTCATCTTGAGGGCAGATACCTCAATCCTTCCAAGGGCGGCGCACATAACCCCGATCTTTTAGTGCTTCCGAATGCCTCGGAGCTTGAAGAATTTGCGGAATATTCAAAGCTTCCTCTGCGCGTCAGCGCGGCTTATGAGCTCGAGGGCGGAGATGCATTCGCAGAAAAAGCAAAGGAACTCGGTGCAACTCTTTCGCTGGCCCATACAGCAGCGACTTACGGAGAGGCAAAAGAGATCTACCGCAAACATAAGGTAGCATTCACACATCTGTATAACTGTATGCCTCCCATCCACCACCGCGACGGCGGCACAGTCCTCGCCGCGTTCGAATCGGGCGGCTTCTGCGAGCTTATCTGTGACGGTCACCACATCTCTCCCGAGATGGTTGCGTTCACCTATCGGATGCTCGGTATGGACAGATTGGTACTCATCAGCGATTCAATGGAAGCAACCGCGCTTTCGGACGGTGAATACAGCATAGCGGGACTCCCTGTTTACGTAAAGGACGGCGTTGCGCGAACCGCAAGCGGCAACCTCGCGGGCAGCACACTCTCGCTCGTTCACGGCGTTGAAAATCTTGCAAAATTCGCCAACATCCCCATTGAGGACGCCCTTATCTGCGCCACACTCACTCCCGCCCGCGCTGTCGGACTTGAAAACAAAGTCGGCAAGCTTGCGGTCGGTAACCGCGCGGATTTCATAATCGCTTCGGTAAGCGGAAAGCATATTGAAATCGATCAGGTCTTCGTCGGCGGCGAAGAAGTATTTTAATTCTAAATCAGTAAAATAACGAAAGGACGGTCAAAAGAAATGACTAAACCTAAGTATTATATAACAACAGCAATCGCGTATGCTTCTGCAAAGCCCCATATCGGCAACACTTATGAAGCAATCGCGACCGACGCCATCGCCCGCTACAAGAGAGCAAAGGGCTATGACGTATTCTTCTGCACAGGCACCGACGAGCACGGTCAGAAGATCGAAAACTGCGCCGCTGCCGCAGGCATCGCGCCCCAGGCATACGTTGACAACGTTGCGGGCGTCATCAAGGGTATGTGGGACAAGATGAACGTAAGCTACGACTACTTCATCCGCACCACCGACGACTATCACGTAAAAACCATTCAGAAGATATTCGAGCGTTTCCTCCGCCAGGGCGATATCTACAAGGGATATTACGAGGGTTGGTATTGCACTCCCTGCGAGTCCTTCTTTACCGACACACAGGTGACTGACGGCAAGTGCCCCGATTGCGGCAGACCCGTCAAGCAGGCAAAGGAGGAGGCATACTTCTTCAATATGCAGAAGTACGCTCCCCGTCTTATCGAGTATTTCGAGACCCACCCCGGATTCCTTGAGCCCGAGGCAAGAAAGAAGGAAATGCTCAACAACTTCCTCCTTTCGGGACTCCAGGATCTCTGCGTTTCCCGTACATCCTTCACCTGGGGTATTCAGGTCCCCTCCGACCCCAAGCACGTCGTTTACGTATGGCTCGATGCACTTGTAAACTATATCACCGCAATCGGCTACGATCCCGACAAGTCCTTCGAGGAGCAGTCCGAACAGTTCAAGAAGCTCTGGCCGGCTGACGTACACATGATCGGTAAGGACATCGTAAGATTCCACTCGATCTATTGGCCCATCTTCCTCATGGCTCTCGATCTTCCTCTCCCAGAAAAGATCTTCGGTCACCCCTGGTTCAACTTCGGCGCGGATAAGATGTCCAAGTCCCGCGGAAACGTAATTTATGCAGATAAGCTTTCCGAGTACGTTGGCGTTGACGGCGTTCGTTACTACGCCCTTGCTGAAATGCCCTTCGCATCCGACGGCTCGATCACTTGGGAAAGCGTTCTCGCACGCTATAACACCGACCTCGTAAACACCCTCGGCAACCTTGTCAAGAGAACTCTCGATATGCAGAAGAAGTATTTCGATAAAAAGATCGAAGCTCCCACAGCTCCCGAGGCGCTTGACGATGACTTCAAGGCTGTTTGCGCAGAGGCTGTAAAGACCTATTACGAGGCAATGGACAGCTATCACATCGCCGACGCGATCGACGCGATCCTCTCGCTCCTCCGCCGTGCGAATAAGTATATCGACGAGACCCAGCCTTGGGTGCTCGCAAAGAACGAGGAAAGCCGCGCGCGCCTTGCAACCGTGCTTTATAACCTCCTCGAGTCCATCCGTTGGGGCGCGGTAATGCTCGCTCCCATGATCCCCGAGACCGCAGCGACCATCTTCGCACAGCTCGGAACCGAGAACACCTCATTCGAGAGCATCGGCGGCGAGTTCAACGGCACCGAAGCAGGCGCTTCCGTCAATGACTCCGCAGTTCTCTTCGCAAGAATCGACGAAGCAAAGACCCTTGAGGGCATCTATGCTGAGATCGAAGCAGCAAGAAAGGCTGCCGAGGCTCCCAAGATCGAAAAGCCCGAGGGTTGCGCTATCATCGGCTTTGACGACTTTATGAAGGTCGAGCTCCGCACCGCGCAGATCACCGAGTGCGAGCCCGTTCCAAAGGCAAAGAAGCTTCTCAAGCTCAAGGTCGACCTCGGCTACGAAACCAGACAGGTCGTTTCGGGCATTGCAAAGTTCTACAAGCCCGAGGATCTTATCGGAAAGAAGATCATCCTCGTTGCAAACCTCGCACCCGCAAAGCTTTGCGGCGTTGAATCCGAGGGTATGCTTCTCGCGTCGGGCGAGGAGACCGTTCGCGTTATCTTCCTTGATCCCGAGACTCCTCTCGGAGAGCGTGTTCGCTGATGAGCGGCATTTTCGATACACACGCCCACTATTGTGACAAAAGATTTGAAAACGAATTTGAGGGCGGCGCTTCGGCGCTGCTCTCTGCCGTTTTTGCTAACGGTGTTGATAAAATAATCAACGTGGGCACCAACACCGCAAATTCCGTTGAAGCAATCGAGATGGCAGCAAAGTACGAAGGAATGTACGCAGCCGCAGGAATTCACCCATCCGACGTTGACGAAGAGATCTCCCTCGATGATGCTATTTCAAAGCTTCGTGCGCTCCTTGATAAAAGAGAAGATTACAAGATCGTCGCTCTCGGAGAGATCGGTCTTGATTATCATTGGAGACAGGATAACAAGGAAAAGCAAGCCGAGTTTTTCGAAGCGCAGCTTTTGCTTGCCGAGGAATATGATATCCCCGTAATAATTCACGATCGAGAGGCTCACGGCGATACCTTTGACGCCGTCCTTCGCCACCCCAAAGTGCGCGGAGTATTCCATTGTTATTCCGGAAGCCCCGAAATGGCAAAGGACCTTGTCAGACGCGGATGGTATATATCCTTCACGGGAGTTATCACCTATAAGAATGCGCCCGTAGTAAAAGCATCCGCTCAGGCAGTGCCGCTCGACCGCATACTTGTGGAAACCGACGCGCCATATCTTGCGCCGATCCCCTACCGCAGCAAGATAAACAGAAGTGATTATATCGAATATACGATCCGAACAATCGCAGAGCTTCACGGGCTTTCTGAGGAAGAGATACGCGATCGCACGCACGCAAATGCCTGCAAATTGTTCTCTATATAATAAAAAATATAAATTTTTTTGCGAAAATCGTCAAAAATGACGAAAAAAGACTTGCATTCGTGCGCGTTTTGTTGTATAATAAACATCGGGCGTGCAAAATCGCTCTATAAAAGTGTAAATTTAAAAAAACATAAATGCCCCGTCCGCGGATGGGGCGAGGAAGGAAACCCCTATGGCAACAATCGATACCAAATCCTTAAGAAACGTAGCTCTGCTCGGACACGGCGGCTGCGGTAAGACCTCCATCGCTGAGGCTATGCTCTATCTCACCGGCGGAACCGACCGTCTCGGTAAGACTGCTGACGGTAACACCGTATGTGACTATGATCCCGAGGAGGTAAAGAGAGGCTTCTCTATTTCCGCATCTCTTGCTCCTATCGCTTGGAAGAATATGAAGATCAACATTTTCGATACCCCCGGTTACCTCGACTTCGTAGGCGAAGTACACCAGTCTCTCCGCGTTGCTGACAGCGCACTCATCTGTGTTGACGCAAAGGCGGGCGTTGAAGTTGGAACCGAGCTTGCTTGGGACTATGCTACCGCTGCAGGTCTTCCCAAGGCATTCTTCATCAACAAGTGCGAGGATAACGACGCGGACTTCGAGAAGGTATTCAACGAGCTTCACGATAACTTCGGCAACACCCTCTGCCCCGTATTCGTTCCCGTTAAGCACGGCGACAAGGTCACCA
>JAFQGP010000126.1 GCA_017415485.1 Clostridia bacterium | reverse complement strand
GGTCTTTGATCAGCTGTACCGGTTCATCGCCCGCAGGCTCGGGAACATGTCCCGTTTCATGGGCTTCGCCCTCCCATACGGTCAGCTCGAGGATCGGCACTCTGTTCAAGCCCTCAATTCCTTCTATAACATTTATTGAAAATTTCTGTGCTCCCGAAACATTATATGTGTATCTTTTCGGCACTTGGTAGTTGGAAAATATGACCTCGTCGACCACCTTGTCGTCCACCAAAAACTGTATGCCTGCCAAGCGTTCTTCTGCATCGCCCGGCAATGTAGGCGGCGAACACACATATTGGCTTGAAAGATATGGCTCCAGATTGCCATTCGCATCCTCTTGCAGGAAGATCCTGCCGAATTGTCCGCCGATGACAAAGCTGATATTCTGATAAAGTCCGTCAAGGGGAAGATCTACTTTGGCGGTATCGTGTGCGGTATAAGTATCCCAGCTCATAGTCAGTCCGCCGTGGTAAGCATATCCGCCCATCCAAAGGTCGTCGGAGTTCTTGTTGTACTTGTAAACCTCCATCTTACCTGCCACGCAAACGGGCTCGTGCTTGTTGACATAGTAATTTTCAAGATACGGCGGGTTGAATTCTTCCTCCGGGTCATCGCCAAAGCCGCCGAACAAAAATCCGCATCCGCTGAGCGTTGGTATCAGCAAGCTTACACAGAGCAATAAAGCGGTTAATCGCAATATTTTTTTCATATCATACCTCCAAAAGGTTGCTATTTATTGTTATACATATTTATTATAACACATTATTCAAAGAATTGCAATAGTAAAGTTATATGTTTTTACTCATTTAACTCAAACTCTCTCAAGAACTTGCGAAAGTCTTGCATAAATGTAGCCAAGTCTATTGCCAAAAAGCGATTATCGTGTTATAATATAATTAGAAATGGGTTACACAGAAAATTTGCAGTTATTTCAAATGTCGCTTCTACGGCGACCATTCATCACTTGGATTGTTGTATAATAGAGTTGCAAAGAATGGCAAAGAGGTGATCTTATGAAGAAAAGTAAATCGCTGAGAAGGCTGATCAAGTCCGCTAAAATGGGCAAGCCGTATGCAAAATATCAGCTGGGATTGATCTATGACGAGGGAAAGCAGCTCGCACAAAACAAGGAATTGGCGCTCTCTTTGATCGCCGAAGCGGCAGAGCTTGGCTACCTGCCGGCAAAGGAATGGATTGCAGATTACGCATTCGACGATGATGCTGCGGTACAAGCGGAGGGATAAAATATGGTAATATCACAATGCCCCTGGTGCGGATCAAACCGCGTAACGATCGTGGGCGGCCCTGACGGGAACCCATATAACAAAACCCGTCTGTTTAAGACGGTGTGTCTGACTTGCGGACGAATTATCTCGGGCGGCGAGGTCGAGTCCTCCGTTGAGATACCTACCCCCGAAAAGCTTTTGAAAACGGTAAAAATGCCACACAAGGTGCTCGTTGTCGAAATGCACGCATCGGCAAAGGGCGAGCACAAAAGCGCATCCATGCGGCTTCCATACGAAAATGCCGAGTATTGGCTTGGCGGCAGAGATTATCCGCTTTCACGCTTTCACACAATGAGCTTGAAGGATGGTGTTTTTGAGCTTGAAGGCGAGGAATTTGAGCTTATCGAGGGTGAACCGTTGGAATTTGTCAAGGTTTTTGCCGCGTATGATGCGGCGAGATATCCTTGGCGTGAGGAAATCGAGATCCGTGTAAAGATTGAATATGAATTGTGAGCGAAAGGAAATAGCGAGATGGATATGAATATAGAAAAATACACAAAGGAAGCATTAGAAAAGAAGGCACTTGACGGCGATGCCGATGCTATGTGGCAACTCTCTCTGCTTTGCCAAGACGAGGGAGACGAGGATGAGAGCGCCAATTGGTTTGGCAAGGCATTGGATGCCGGACAGACGGATGCGTTGCTTTATGCCGCTGAACTGTGCCTGAATAAGGAGCTTGAGGTATACAGCGTCGATCATGCAGAAATGTACCTCAAGCAAGCAGCTGATCAAGGCAGTATTAAGGCGATGCTTCAGCTCGGAAAGTTAGCACTCGGTGATCTTGAGGAAGGCTTTATGCAAGCGGCGATCCGCTTGGCACAGACTGAAAATGCAGACAAAACGCCCTCCCCCGAGCATCAAAAGCAATTTGCTTGGTATTCCTTGGCGGCAGAGGCAGGAGACATAAATGCTATGTACAATGTAGCTGTTGCGTACCATCTGGGTTATCCCGTGGAGGAGGATCAAGCACAGGCATTTGCAAGGCTGAAGCGCGCGGTTGACAGCGGAGATCTGGTGTCTATGTATCTGCTTGCCTATTTGTATGAAAACGGACTCGGCACCGAGAGAGACATTGACAAGGCGGTCGAGATTTATACAGAGTCGGGAGAGAAAGGTGTTCGCGGTTCGCTTCTCCGTTTGTACGGAATTTATCACGAGGGACTCTGCCACATTGAGCCGGATCAGGAAAAGGCACTTCGCTATCTTTGGATGAGCGGAGAGGGACATACATAAAAGGAGAACGGTATGAATTTAATGATTCAAGAAATTCGCTGGGCGACCAACCGTGTCAGCGGAGAGACAAGCCGAAGGGTGACGGCAACGGTTTCTCTTGTTGCCAAGATGGGAGAGATCAAAGAGCTTTCCAACGAAAGAAGAATATTTGCGGTGGATGCGGTTGATGAGGACAGTGTAACATTGACAGTTCGTTATCCGTCAAATCCCACCGCCGACACCGTGATCACAGTAAAAGCAGGCGAGTCGGAGACTTACGCCCCGAGATCGTTCGGTGCAGGCTACATTTATCAAATTACATTAAAGTGAGGTAAAATTATGAGCAAGGCTATTAAGATCAAATTGACAAAAGCACCCGAGGAATACGATTTCGGTGCATCAAAATTTTTCGGAGATCCCACCATTCCCTCGGAATGGGCGGAAAGATTTGCCGAGGATATCGCTTTCCTCGGTCAGATACAGCTTTCGGACATTGCCGAATACGACAAGGAAAACCGCTTGCCCCACAAGGGATACTTGTACTTTTTCCTCGACACCGAGTGCTATCCTTACGATGTATGGGTGGAATATTATGACGGTGAGCCGGATATGCTTCTCGGGGATTTCAATACAGAAATTTCGGAATTTGAGCATCTTACAAAGGCCTATCTCATGAGCTTTGAGGACTGTGATGAGAGTGAGGCTTGCACTCGTCTGTTCGGCGTTACTTCCTCGGAATATGAGCCTGATGAGGAGCATGAAGGTAAGCTTTTGCTTCAGTTCGATCCTTTGGATACTGCAACGGGCTTCCTTGAAGAGGTTGACGGATATGCGTATATTTTCTATGATACGAAAAAGGAACCGCTTGACGGAGCGACCGAATTTGTGATCGACCGTTCATAAGCGATTGACATACGAAGGGGGGATAAAATGGCGTATACAGAACAAGAAGTAAAGCGACTGCAAGAATTATATACATTGATAGAAAGCAGAAAAGAGCATCCGAACGCAGCTCCCACATACAAGGATAGCCCTGCACTTGCGGAAACGGCACAGATCATACTGTCAAGAAACGATGCCGATATTGATACACTTGTGGATAAGATCGCGGTCCTCGGATATCTTTGCGATTCCTATTACAGCCTTGGTCGCGCCGCTGTTTCTGCTAAATATTATAAGATCATGCTCGGATGCTATCTGGCACTGAAAAAATTAAAATCTTTGAATACCAAGGAGCAGGAAGCGTTTGAATATGCTATCTTTATGGCGTTTAAGACAAGGGTTTATTATGAGCCTGATGCTTGCAAGGATCTTATGGATATGCTAAGCGAGAGCGTAGGACAGGACAAGCTCTCCGAGCTCTACCAAAACGCAGCAAATGCACGCCGCGGTTTACCCAAGGATGATCCTGTTGAGCAGACAGAGGAATACCTCGCCGTCATCGATGAGGTCGAACGCTTGATAGATGAGAACAAAACGATGGATTTTTGTATGGAATATTGGTCTCTCAAAAGTTACTATCTTTCTCAAAAAGGCATCTACTGGAGGTCTCCGGTTTTGCTGAATCCCGGTGTGATGTTTGATTGATTTTCATATGACCTCAAAATTTGATGTGCAGTAAGCAAAGAAAAAGCC
>JAFQGP010000012.1 GCA_017415485.1 Clostridia bacterium | reverse complement strand
CATGTGGTGTACCGGCAATCTCTCATTTTTCTTCACCTTTCTCATTTTTCGCAAAAAAACAAAGCCTATCTCGCACTTGAGATAGACTTTGTCAGTGATCTGAGAACGCAGTCCTTTGGACTGCGTTCTCTTTTTGGTTGCGGAGACGAGGCTTACGCCTCGTGGTCTTCGGGTTATGAGTCCGACGAGCGGAGCTCGTTGGGTAGCGCCGCAAAAAACATCACGGTGTGATGCTTTTTGCAAGCGCTGTCCCCAAAGCAGGGAGAAATGGGCGTAAAGCTATGCTTTGCGTCCATTTCGACTATGCGACGGGACTGGGCTGTGTTCGCACTTGCTTCGATAAAGAGCCAAACCCACCCGCATTTCATCATTCCACCGTCAAAACAACCTTGCCCACGTTTTCCCCGCGATAAAGAATATCTTGTGCCGCTTCGGCTTCGGTGATCGGCAGGACTTTATAGATAGTCGGCTTTACCTCGCCCGATTCGATCTTCGGATAGACGTCGCGGACGATTCCCGCGAGGATCTGTGCTTTCACTTCGGGTGCGCGGGAGCGGAGAGTGCTTCCGATGATCCTCACGTTTCGGACGTAGATATTTTTGAGGTCGATCTCGGTCTTTGTGCCTGCAAGCGCGGCGATCATTATCCATCTTGCTCCGTGGGTGAGATAATGGATGCACTTGCCCATAATTTCACCGCCGCGGCAGTCGATGGCGACGTCAACGCCATGCCCCGCCTCAAGCTCTTCTTTCAAAACCTCGGATATGTCCTCTTTTCCCGTAACAACAACTCTGTCTGCGTTGAGATGCTTGATGCGATCTGCTTTTTCTTCGGTCGAAACGGTGGTGATCACGCGGATGCCGAATGCTTTCGCCATTGGAATGATGACGCTTGCAAGCCCCGAGGCACCTGCATTCATAAGAAGCGTGTTGCCTTCCTTGATCCCGCCCTCAATAAAGAGGTTGAGGTATGCCGTCGCAAAGGCTTCGGGGATCGCGGCGGCTTCGACCATGGAACAATTCTTTGGCACGGGCATCAGCATATCGTATTTAACGGCAACGTATTCGGCATAACCGCCGCCGCCAAGCAGGGCGCACACCTTGTCGCCGAGCTTCCAATCAGATCTTTCTTTTGCTTCGTTTCCAATTTCGACGATAGTTCCCGCTACTTCAAGCCCCATCCATTCGGGACATCCCGCGGGCGGGGGATAATCGCCTTCTCTTTGCATAAGGTCGGCGCGGTTGAGAGCCGCCGCTTCTATTTTGACGAGGACCTCGTCACACTTTATCACGGGATCGGGAACGTTATCCCATCTGAGGCTTTTATCTTCATTTACGAGTATTGCTTTCATAATATTCTCCCCTTATTGCTTCTTTCTGCATCCGTCGATCTGTATGTTCTGACCCGAGATATAGCTTGCGGCGTCGCTTGCAAGGAAATAGATGAGATTGGCGTTTTCTCTGTCCGATCCGGTTCTTCCCATAAAGGAGAGTGTGCTTTCCTGCGTATGGTCGATGTCGTAGTTGTCCGAGGGGCTCACGCTTCCGGGCGATACGCTGTTGACGAGAACACCTTTGTCGGTTACTTCTTTTGCAAGTGCTTTTGTAAATGCGATGACCGCGCCCTTGGTGGCAGAGTAATGCGCCATGTTTGCGTTTCCGTAAACGCCCGCAACCGATGCGACGTTGATGACGCGTCCCCACGAATGCTCAAGCATGGAGGGGAGGACGGCTTTTGTAAAATAGACCGTACCCATAACGTTGATGTCGATATACTTCTTCCATTCTTCGGTGGGAGTGTTCAGGAAGGAGGATTTGCTCCTCCAAAGTGCGGCATTGTTGACGAGAATGTCGATCTTTCCGAATGCCTTCAGAGATTCTTCGGCTACCTCATAAACGCATTGCTCGTTGCTGACGTCGCAGACGAAGGTCAGGATCTTGTCGCCGTATTCCGCAAGCTCGGCTTTTAGTGCTTCAAGCTTTTCGCTGTTGATGTCGACAAGCACAAGTTTTGCTCCGTTTTGCGCGAGCAAAATTGCCGTCGCGCGACCAATTCCCACTGCGGCACCCGTGACGAGTGCGACTTTATTTGTAAAATCCATTGTATTTCTCCTTAAATCAAATCTCTTATGATCTTGACGTCGCGCAGAAGCGGCTGCGACTTGGTGGCGTATTCGTCGTACTCGTGCACGCAAAGATACATACAGCATCCGAGAGCACCGCCGATGCGTCGCAAAATGCGGCACTCACCGCCCGAAAGATACAAAAACGGTATTTTAAGGTTTTCCTTGAGCAGATTGACGATACGCAGATTTTCAAGCTGCTGCTCGACACTTTTTGCACCCGTGACTATCTTGCATATATCCGCGCCGCGCTTTTGTTGCTCAAGGGTGATCTCGAGGACACGCTCGGCGGGCGTGAATTTGAGAACGTGCGAGGACATCAGCACCTCGGCACCCCTTTCGTGAAGCTCGTCTATGAGCTTCATTTGCTTTTTTACCGCTTCTTCATTCATTGTCAGCTCGCCCTCGCAAGGATCGAAATAGTCTCCCATC
Source organism: Clostridia bacterium (assembly GCA_017415485.1). Taxonomy (GTDB): domain Bacteria; phylum Bacillota; class Clostridia; order Oscillospirales; family CAG-272; genus CAG-390. The sequence goes on along the minus strand of JAFQGP010000012.1, from coordinate 3,476 downwards.
ACGTCGCAAAGCGTTGCACCGCATTCCGCGAAGGTCAGAAGTTCCGCGGCAAGCGTGTCGTCGGATTTGCCTGCGTTTGAGTTGTGTTTGCGGTAATTGGTCACGTATACGGGCAGATCGGAATAAGAAAGAAGATCTTTGTATATCTCTTCGTTTCGGTATTCTGCCTTCAGCTTGCAGAACTGCATACCGATCGCCTCGGCACCCTCGGGGAGGGAGGCGTCGATCAGCTCTTTTATTCTGTCGGGGTTATCAGCCTGCACCATACAGGTCAGCAAGGGCTTTTCATAAGTTAGAAAGGTTCGTTTTTTCATGTCAAGACCTCTTCATTGCGTTTCTGCCGCCGTCTATCATAATGTTTTCACCGTTGATGAATTGCCCCTTTTCAGAAGCGATAAACAAGCAAAGATCGATGATCTCCTGCGGTTCGGCTGCTCTGCCGAGCATTGTTTTCATATTTGCCATAGCGGGTCTGGTGAGCACGGGACCGGGGGATATGCAGACACATCTGATGCCATATTTCGCGCCGAATTGCGCGATGGATTTCGTAAGTCCGAACATCAGTCCCGCTTTGGAGGTGGAATAGTCCATTCCGTAGTCGGCACCTTCGGCACCCGTTATAGAGCCGATGTTGATGATAAGTCCGCTCTCTTGCTCCCTCATCTGTTTTAATACGGCGTGAGCAAAGTAGAAGGGGCCTTTGAGATTTACGTCGATACCCCAATCGTAAACGTCGATGGGTACGTCGGGAAATTCAGGATATTTCACCCGATCGACCTTGCACATTCTGACGGCAGTTCCGCCCGCAAAATTCGCCATAACGTCTATTCTGCCAAATTCGGCAACTGCTCTGTCCCTTGCGGCGCACACCTGCGAATAATCCCGCACGTCGCAAACGACTCCTATCGCTCTTCCGCACCCCTTTGCGTTTATTGCGGCAACCTTTTCGTTTAAAACAGCTTCATTAACGTCTGACATGACCACGTCTCCACCAAGGGACGCAAAATTCTCGGAGAACAAAAGACCCATTCCCGAAGCTGCGCCAGTGGATATCGCTGTCTTATTTGTAAAATCCATGGTAAAACCTCCTTATCTTCTTATGGCATTATTTTAACATCACCGCTCGGGAAATTCAATGATAAAATTGATATAGAGTTGACATTTACGATACAAAAAGCAAAAAAATCTTGACTTTAATTAATAAAAACGGTATAATTATAAAAAATCCATGGAGCGTAATATGGAAAATATATTTGACAAATTAGTTGTAACCGAGGTGTGCGATGTTCATACCGTTCACAATCCTACGGGAAAAAGTTCTGCAATAACTAACAGAAAAAGCTACGGCATCTCTTTTTGCCGTGAAGGAAAAATAATCTATACCCACAATGGCAGAGATGTTGTAGAGGATAACGCCCACGCCGTGATTCTACCCCAAGGAGAAAGCTACACCCTGTTTTGTAAAGAGGGTGGAGCGTTTCCCGTAATAGAATTTTTTTGTGACGGTGCGCTTTGTGATACAATTGTCAGCCTCCATGTTGCGAATGTGTCTGAATTGATCTCTAACTATGAAAAAATGCTGTCTCTCTGTCTTACAGGTGGGAATAGATTACAGGTCATATCATTATTTTACGGTATTCTTCACCATGTTCTCGTGTCCTCGGAATGCTTAAATCTTCGCCCTGCTATGAAATATATAGAGGAGAATTTTACCGATCCCTCGCTGAACAACTCAATTCTTGCTTCAAAATGCAGAATCAGCGAGGTTTATTTCAGGCGACTGTTTTTTGAGCACTATAAGACCACACCAAAGCAATATATTATAGATATGCGAATAAACCGAGCCAAACAGCTTTTGTCAGAGGGAAATATCAAGATAGCCGCAATATCTGAAAAATGCGGTTTTTCGAACCCATATCATTTTTGTAGAACGTTCAAACGGCAGGTAGGCGTTACTCCTACAGAATATATGATGAATAACAGAGCTTACAGAATATAAAAGAGCTGGGTCATTCGATATGATTTCGTATCTGAATGACTCAGCCCATTTTTATGTATTTTTGAGATATACAACTGTATTTGGCTGCATTGTAAAAAATATTTTTCCATCCTCTGAATGAAGAATATCAGTTTCCTCTGCATCATGAGCATCGTCAAGAAGTATCAGCTTGTAGCTATTCTCTCCGCCGAAAATTGACAGCGCTATCTGCCTTTCGGTTGCCCCCTCGTCGTTTGTAAAATAGGTCAGCATAATGCCGCTGTTATCACCATCTGTTGCTGCTACTGCATATATGTCATCGGCATCAATTTCGGAATACGCATGTGTGCCAAGGCTTGCAAGCTCGCTGAAAAGCTTGAATACATAGTATCCTTTAAGTCTGTCACCTGTGTAGAAATCGAAGAGGCAGGAAAGGGCGCTGTTTGGCCTTGCATCATAGTACATAAGCATGTCAAGGGGCGAGTTTTGTCCCGTTGCCATTACCGCGGAGACGAATGCCGCGCCCTTTGTACTTATTATTACCAGTTTTGACTCTCTTAGTCCCTCATGCCAATTGATGATATATGCCCATTCATTGAGGATGCTTTCGGTCTCGGCATATCCCGCCTTGTCACGAGATTCTCTTACGGCGTATATCCTTTTTCTGTACTGTTCGGTTTCAGATCGGTAGGTGTGCCACGAAAAGAAATCCAGAGGAACGTCTCTCTCCTTCATATAGCTGAGAAAGGCGTCTCTTTTTTTATCAACTCCACCGGTTGCAAATGCAGGTCCGCCGATTTTTATATAAGGGAATTTTGATTTGAGATGCTTTGCGGCAATGACGAAAAGCTCTAAAAAGTCCTCGTAAGGACCGTCCCAGCACTCTCTGCCGTTTTCGGGCTCATTCCATATCTCCCAATATTTGATATTAAGATGAAATCCGTCAGCCCAACCTTCATTATAGTGCTTTATTATATGTTCGCAGATTACAGCCCATTTGTGAAAATCCTTGGGTGGAACAGAATCGTATTTTTTTACTCGGTGATCGATTTTGTTGCCCAGTCTGTAAAAGGTCTCTGTTCCTGCTGCGAGAGTTGTCTGTACGTAGTGGTCGGTGCAAACAAAATCGTAAGAGTCTGGAGAATAGGGATCAGCATCAAAGCACGGAAATATGGCGTTTATATCCACAGTATGCTCTCCACCGTAGGCAGCACATAAAGCCGCATCATGGTTGCGGGCATAAGGTATTCCTGCCTCCTTGTAATAATCAAAATTACTGGATTTGGAAAACATTCTCGAAGGGGTAGTGGGACCGTTGTTTACTGCGTTCATGGGTTTGATTTTTCCGATACAGTTATTTAGCTCTATATTAACTTGTGTCATTTTTATCTCCTAACATTGTTCATTTTATGTAAATTATACGCTTGCGAAGAATTTTTGTCAATGGCAAAAACGATACAGTATTGACACATTTGATAATTGTTTGATGACTCAAAAT
>JAFQGP010000125.1 GCA_017415485.1 Clostridia bacterium | reverse complement strand
TTACATCGGGGTCGGTGGTCGTTTCTTCCGTTGACGATTCATCGGAAGGTTGAGTGGTTACATCGGGTTCCGAAGTGACGGGAGGAACGGGCTCTGTTGTGATGGGAGGAACTGTTTCAACTCCGTTTACTGTGATCGGAACTGTCACGGTGAGATCTCTGAAGGTTACGGTGATCTCCTTAGTGTCTCTTGAAATAACCGAGGGAGAGAAAGAGTAATAACCGTCGGGAACCCTGGGAGAAGTTAGCGTTCTGTCCTTATATACGAGGATCAGCTCAAGTCCTGCGGGATCAAATGTATCCCCGATCTCATAAGTAGTTTTGATCGGCTGTCTTGATACAAGAAGGCTTTCTACCTCTGCGGGAGTAACCGTTATCTCAATGGGATATTGATATTCCTGTCCCTCGTATTCGTAAATCGCATAAATGATGTATTTCTCCGTTGCGTTTGTCAGAAGCACGATCGAGGAGCCAAGCTCAGGCGAGAATGAGAAGCTTGAGGGCACTATGCTCGACATATCGTTGAATATGAGACTGAGCGCAAGTCCGTCGGGATCAAATTTCTCACCCTCCGCATAAAGAAGCTTGTTTGGCAGAGAGGTCGCGATAAGCACTGTGGGCAGCTTCTTTTCGACCGTGATGGGAAGGATAACTTCGCAATACTTGTCCGTTCCGTCGTTCGCGGAGATCGTTACAGCGGTGACATCGGTTGTAAGAGGGGTATTCAAAGCGGGGGTGAAGGTAAGCGTTCTGTGGTCAATGATCGATGAAGTACCGTCCGAGAAGACTGCCTGGATCAGAAGTCCGGAGGTGTTAAGAACGTTGCCCTCATAATAATTGAGCACTTCGGGCGCGCCGATGATGCTGAGTGACACGATGTACGCCTCGTTGCCAACCGAGATCGAAACGTTCGTTTTTGCACCGAAGTATTCCGCGGTTACGAATTTATCCGCAGCCGTAAGAGGAGTGGAATATGTCAGAGTGTAGTCACCAGGGAGGAGCAGGATGCGGTGTCCGTCGGAGTATTCGATGGCAAGCGAGAGTCCTGTGCTCTCGAAGATCTCGCCGATCTCATAATGGAGCTTGTTCGGCTGATTGATGACAGTCAGCGTGCCTTCGGGAATAGAAGATCCAAGAAAATCCTTAAGGTCAAATCCGTTGTGCGACGCTGTGATCTTGCTGCCGAAAACAGCCATCGAAGGTGCTTCAATGCTGACCTCGGATGTTATATTGACCGTTGCGCCGTCGGAGTAGATAGCATACGCGCGGAACTGATCAAGCGTGATCGCATCGCCGTAGTAATATACCTCATTAAGACCCGTGATCTTATAACCTGAGATCGGGAGGACTTCAAGCTCAAGATCGACGGTTTGGGTATCTACTATAATGCCAATGGTGGTCTTTCCGAATTCGTTTGCGCGGATGGTGCTTTCGGGATAAGTAACGTCAAAGGTCGTCAGCGTTTTTGACAGAGTGCGTGCTTCGTCAAAATAAACTGTGATGCTGAGACCGCGGGGAGCGCCGGGAGCAAGACCCTCGTAAAGATAAGCGGTTTCTGCGCCGATAAATTCGTGATAAAGAACCGGCTGAACGTTGATCGCAGTTTCTGCGGTATACTCGGTGTTACCGACGGTATACGTCGCTTTTACGGTTTTGTGCTCGGAAGAAAGAGGCTCGCCAAGCTCGGGGTAGAAGGTGCAAAGAGAGCTGTCAATGATCTCGCCGGTGCCGTCGGAATAAAGAGCCTTAACAGTGAAAGCAGTCGCGGGCAGGGTATCAAAAGCGAGATAATCTGTCTTGGTGGGGATAAGTTCGATTCCGGTAACGATCTTTGCAAAAGGATTAGGAGTTACCAAAATGCCCACCGAATAAGTCTTGTCTCCAAAAACAAAGGTTATGCTTGAATTATCTGCCGTCAGAGGTCCTTGTTCCAGATAATTGAGTTCACTTGACGGAATTATGACATTTGATCCGTCTTTGAAAAAAACGTAACCGCTGAAGCCGGCCGGATCAAAATATTCGCCTTCCAGATATTCTGTTCTGCAATCATTTCCTCTTCCTATGATAAACCTTGTTATGGCTTGACCGGAATAAAGATCTTCATAGCTGTTTTCAGCAAGGACAGAAAGCGCACAGAGCGCAAATATCGATGCAAAGCAGAGTATCAAGGTGACAATTTTCAGAGTCTTTCTCATATATTAAACCGTCCTTTCGTACAGTATAACTATTCACAGTATATTATAACACTCTGCGCTTATTTTGTCAAGTTAATTTTGTTAACAAACTTTTTTATAAAAGAAAAGGCCACCGCTTGCGCGATAGCCTTTTCCTGACGGAACGCAGAAAGCGTCCCTTTGGGGTAGAGAATTAGTCGGCGTAAACGCTGACCTGCTTCTTACCGCCAGCCTTGTGCTCGAACTTGACCTTACCGTCGATCAGAGCGAAGAGGGTGTGGTCGGTGCCCATGCCAACATTGTTGCCGGGATGAACAGCGGTTCCTCTCTGTCTGATGATGATATTGCCGGCGATAACGGGCTGACCGTCGGTCTTCTTAACGCCAAGTCTCTTGGACTCGGAATCACGACCGTTCTTGGTAGAACCCACGCCCTTCTTATGAGCAAAGAACTGTAATGAAAGTCTAAGCATTTCAAATATCCTCCGTTAAATTTTTCCGCCCGATTGCGGATGCGGTGCGTCGTAATCAGATGTAATCGCGGTCTTCGACTTCGACCTCAAGGAAATCTCCGTATTCAAGCGTAAGATCGTTGAGCTGGTAATAGTAAGCCATGAAAAGCCCCGATACCGCATATCTCTTGCGCTCGTCGTCTTCGAATTCGGGAAGTGCAGCCTTTGAAGATACTCGGATCTTCGTTGCGCCCTCGTTTACATCGTAATCGATGTTGGAAGCATAAGCAATCTCAACCGTATTGACGATCAGCATCGTCATTGCGGAGAGTGCAGAGCAGAGAATATCCTCTCCCGCGTCGCCGTAGCCTGTATGTCCCGTTTCCTCAAAGCCCCAGAACGTTCCGCCCGCTCTGTAAAATACGACTTTTGTCATTGTAATTGATTAACCTACGATCTTTTCGATCTGTACCTTGGTATAAGGCTGTCTGTGACCGATCTTCTTCTTCTCGTTCTTCTTAGCCTTGTACTTCATGACGTAGATCTTCTTGTTCTTACCCTGAGCAAGAACCTTAGCAGTTACGCTAGCACCTTCAACGGTGGGAGTGCCTGCAACGAAACCGTTGTCGTTAGAAATAGCATTAACCTGCTCAAAAACAACCTCGCTGCCTTCTTCTGCGCCGAGCTTCTCGATAAAGATGATATCGCCCTCGGTGACTTTGTACTGCTTTCCGCCAGTCGTAATAATAGCAAACACTGGAAAGCACCTCTCTTTCATTATAGACTCGCTGTACTTCGGCGGCGTTTTTGACGCACTTAAAAGAGCCGATTTCAAGCGGCATATTATTATACAACGGAACTTGTCTTTTGTCAATACCTTTTGAGAAAAAATATCACTTTTTCTGAAAAATTATTGATTATTATCTCGTTCCTTTGCCAATTTGTCCGCGATCGCCATAAGCTCGGACTCAAGCTCGTAGTCGGAAGGGTAGGGATAGGTCTTTTTGAGCCTGTCAAACGCAATGAGAGCCTTCGATGCCTTTTCCATATCGTTATCTATCAGCAGCGAACGGACGTAGGTCGTGCGGATAGAGCCGATATTGTTGGCAAGTGCTTTTTCGAGCTTTTTGTAGGTCGGAGTAAGAAATCTTTCGTAAGTCTCGGGGCGATTCTCGGTAAATGCCTCGCAACAGATGAGATTGTCCGTCAGAACCGCGCGAATTAAGTCGGAAAGCGCATATTCGGTCGAATCAAGAAGAGAAACGAGCTCCCTTTTAGCTTCATCGAATCTGTGCAGGTCGAGAAGTCTGTCACATTTGGCAACGATGATGTGCGTTGCCAGGGGTTGAGTCAGATCCTCGCCTTCGTAAACCTTGAACCACTCCTCGGGCATAGTACCGAGTCTTTTGTTGTCGCCAAGAGCCTCGACCGTCTTCATCGAGAGCCAGAATCCGCGCAGAGCGGTCTTGCTCTTCGAAAGAGCTACAGTATTGCTTCCGTCATTCGGTACCTGAAGCTCGAGCGGAATACCATTCTGAAGCGCGGTGGAGAGCCCCCATATCGCGTTTATGAGGAAGAACAGTTCCAGATACGGCAGGTTTATCGTAAGCCCCAAAACAAGAAATATCAGGGCGAATATAAGATTGAGAAAGCTTCCGCCGAGATTGTAGAGCACGTAAGGCACCTTGCCGTCAACGAGCTCGGGCGGAGACATAAGACATTGACCTCCCGTTCCCGCAAGAGAATATCTCTTGAATCGGAGCTTTCCCTCAATACTGACTATCATAATGCTGCCGAAGCGGATCGAGCGGAATTTGTAACCCGTAATAAGACCGAATATCATATGCCCGCATTCGTGGATGATGATCTGCAGGTAAAATGCAGCCAAATACATCAGCATTCCGACTGTATAGAAAAGCATACTTCCGCTTCCGTAAACTCCGGCTTCATTGTAGATATCGCCAAATATTCCAATCAGAATACCGAGCATGAACGCCGCAGTAATGAAGATGACAAGAAATACTGCCGTCGATAACACTTTTTTGATTTTATGTTTCTTGTTCATTTTTGTCGCCTCTTTGTGATTGATTTCGACATCATTATAGCATAAAAGATAGTATTTGTCAATCAAAATAGCCTGAGCCCGGCGACTCGGTATCACTATTACAACGGGAATTTCGTCTGCGGCGAATATCCATCGGCTTGCCGCTTACAAGCAAGCTTGACGCGCTCTGCGCCGAGGATGCGAACCCATTTTTGCTCGATTTGCTCGCAAAGATGGGTTCTTGTACGGGTGCCAAAAAGACCGAGTCGCAAGATGTGGTAGAACTGTTACCTGCCCCCGTATTTTGAAGGAGAAACTCCTGTATGCTTTTTGAAATCTCTTGAAAAATCGTAAAGGCTGGGATAACCTAAGGATTGCGCAATATCCGTAAGAGTGCTATAATCGCTTTTCAGCATTTCCTTTGCCTTTTCTATACGAAATTGATGCACGTATGTGATCGGAGAAACACCCATAACACTTGTAAACAATTTTCTGAAATATACAGTGGAAAGTCCTGCGATTGCTGCAAGTGAATCATTGGTGATATTTTTGTAATAGTATTTGGATATATATTCAATAACGGGAACGATCTTTTGTTGCTTTTCGGTTGGCAGATACGGTTTGGGATCATTTTGCGCCGCAGTCAGCAAGATCGAATAGGTGTCTCTGATGCTTTCGATTGCCATCATTGGCTTTCTCAGATTTCGTTTGTATTCTAAGTCCTTGAATATTTTTAAGATCTTGTCGCTGTTCTTGACAGGGAGAGATATTGGTTCGTGATAAGTCGGGTCACTGTTAAACTCAATAATGGAAAAGTGTCCCGATTTTGTGCAAAGCCACTCATAGGAGCAGCCTTTAGGCAAGATCACTATATGGTTAAGATCTGATAAAAAACGTTTACCGTTTGAGGTATAAACGGTCTCCCCTTCATATTTTATGACGACCGCCCAATGTGCGCGGTTGTTTCTTTTTAATTTTGTGTTTTCCTGAGTGTAAAGCGTTGATACAGAATATACCTTTGTAATGACCAAATTTGATAAAAGTTCTGCTTCCATTTTTCTCACCTCCGTGATTTTACAGGGATATTATAGCATATTATGAAAAAATAATCAATATCTTTTGTATCAAATATGATAAATTGTAACATTTTTGATATTTACCAAAACAGGTGTTTGTGGTATACTGTCAGCGGAGGTGATATAATGAAACAAAGATTATCGCAATTGGCAGCTCCTGCACTGGCGGGAGTAGTCAGAGAAAAGAACGTTCGCGGAGCTATCGCGGAGATAAAAAACTGTATGTATGATGGAGCGACTATGATCGATCTCCATATGTCCTGCCTTGAGGACACCGGCGTTGAAAGCCTGAAAAAGATCATTAATTCATCAAACCTTCCGATTTTGGCGCTTAATTACAACAACACTTATGATTGGAAATATGCAGGCTTTTCAGAGGAGGAGCGTGTTGAAAGCTTTTTGCGCGCTGTAGAAGCCGGTGCTGCAGGGATTGATATGCAAGGCTATACATTTCATCTGCCTTCCAAAAAAGAGTTTTGCGGCGAAGACAAATATTCCTTTACAAAAGGCAATCCTAAAGAGATCGTTACAGATGAAGCGGTGATCGCCAAGCAATGCGAACTTATCGAAAAGGTTCACTCTATGGATTCGGAGGTGCTGCTTTCCTGTCATCCCGGTATCCCGATGACACGCGACCAGGTGGTTGAGCTTGCGCTCTTTTTGGAAAAGAGAAATCCCGATATTATCAAGATCGTTACAAAAGCAGAAAACGAGGACGATCTGGCAGAAAGCATCCAAACTATGCTTCTGCTGAAAAAAGAGGTCAAAACGCCCGTCAGCTACCACGCAAACGGAAAAGCCGGTATGGCATCCAGGATAATCAATCCTTTGCTCGGCGGTCAGATAGCTTTCTGCATCGATCACTATAACGAGGGCAGTACCCTGGAACAGATAGATCTGAAGACCACAGCAGCTATCGTTGAGAATATTAGAAAGATCATATGAGGTAGAAGATGAAAAGCAAAAAGATAGTTTTTACAGCCGCACACCAAGCGGAGCTTTTAGAGGTTGACGTTCGCGAGATAAAGGAAAACGAAGTGTTGACCGAAATGGAATATACTGTCATCAGCGGCGGCACTGAACGCGCGAACATTATGGCTCTGCCAAATGCAGGTGGCAACAAGTTCCCAAAATCACTTGGATATTGCGGTGTTGGTCGTATAATACAGATCGGCTCCTCCGTTACGACAGTCAGTGTCGGCGACAGAGTACTTGTTTATCACGGTAAACATATGAAGTATAACATCACGCCCGAGAGTAAGGTCACAAAGGTAGCGAATGATGCTATTTCTTCCTTGGATGCGGCGTTTGTTGTTATCGCCACAATGGGACTTGGCGGAGTGCGTAAACTTGAGATCGAACTTGGCGAGAGCGCAATGGTTATGGGGCTTGGCTTGCTTGGTATATTTGCAGTACAGTTTTGCCGTCTTAGCGGAGCTTATCCCGTTATTGCCGCAGATCTCAATCCAACTCGCCGCGAGCTTGCTTTGAAGCTCGGAGCGGATTATGCTTTTGATCCCTCTGATCCCGATTTTGCTGATCAGGTGAAGGCAGTAACGAACGGCAAGGGCGTTTGTGCAACAGTAGAGGTCACCGGTGTGTCCGCAGCTATGAAGCAAGCACTTGAGTGCGCTTCGTGGATGGGACGCATAGCTCTGCTCGGTTGCACACGTATCTCGGATTGCTCGATAGACTATTATCAACAGGTACACCGCCCCGGTGTAAAGTTGATCGGTGCACACAATTTTGTTCGCCCGAAATTTGAGTCCTATCCGCACCATTGGACACATCAGGATGATTGCAAGGCAATTCTTGATCTGATCGCCGCAGGGCGCATTCAGGTTGCTCCAATTGTTTCGCGTGTAGTATCTCCCGAAGATGCCCCCGCAATCTACGATCAGCTCTGCGATGATCCGCATTTCCCTATGGGAACAGTATTTGACTGGAGAGATATACAGTGAAAAAACTTCACCTTCGAGCACGACTATCTGACACAGAAGGTGCTATCCGAAATTGTGGGAGGTGTACGTTTCAATGGCAAAAATATTGATTAAGAACGGGCGTGCTTGGGATGGCAAGAGATTCCTGTCTGCTGATGTTTTGACCGACGGAAACAGGATCATCAAAGTAGAGTCGGATATTACTGAAAAAGCCGAATTCGTTTACGACGCTTCGGGCAAGATTGTATCAGCGGGGCTTGTAGACACTCATGTGCATATGAGAGGAATATCAAACAAGACATTCGGGATACAAGCGGAAATGAGTTGCTTCCCGTTTGGTGTGACTGCCGCGTGCGATGCAGGCGGCGGACACGGCGACAGATCTTTACTTGACAGCTTTATGCTGAAAAATGTCGTGCTTGTTACTGTGGGATTCCGCGACAATAAAGCTTGCTTTGATTCTATCGAAGAAAAGATCGAAAAATTCGGCGAAAAAGCTATCGGTATAAAAGTGTATTTCGATACGCAGTTGTCCGATATACAGAATATTGCTCCGCTTTGCGAGATCGTGGAGTTTGCTGAAAAGAATGACCTGATCGTTATGGTTCATTCTTCAAATTCGCCTGTTGCCATGAAAGAGCTTTTAGGCACGTTAAGAAAGGGCGATATACTGACCCACGCATATCACGGCGGAGATAATAACATCAGCGAAGACGGTTTTGAATGTATAAAAGCGGCAAAAGAGCGCGAGGTCATAATTGACGCGGGCTTTGCCGGTCACGTTCATACCGATTTCAAGGTACTTAAAGGCGCATTCGATATCGGTGCTTTCCCCGATACCATCAGCACGGATATTACAAGGTTCAGCGCATACACGCGAGGCGGCAGATACGGTATGACAATGTGTATGAGCATTGCAAGATCGCTTGGTATGCGCGAAGAGGAGATTTTCAAATCGATTACCTCAACTCCCGCAAGAGCGCTTGGAAAAGACGGCGAGTGGGGATATCTGAAAGTCGGCCGCAATGCGGATATCGCTGTGTTTGACTACACAGATGAGGGATTTGATCTTACCGATAAAGCAGGTAACCGCATTTATTCCGACAAAAGCTATCGATGCGTCCTGACGGTTTCGGACGGTCAGGTGGTCTATCGAGATTAAAAGAGGAGATTGTATTATGAATTTTAAGGATCAGGTTGCCGTTTCAACGGGAGCGGCATCGGGTATGGGATTGCTTTTTGCCGAGAGTTTTGCCGCTCTTGGCGGAAACGTTGTCCTATGTGACATCAATGAGCAAGTGCTGACAGAAAAGGTCGCTATGATCAATGAAAAGGGCTGTGGACGCGCTATCGGCGTAGTTTGTGACGTGCGCGACTATGTGCAGGTGTGTGCAGCAAGGGATAAAGCAGTTGAAGCATTTGGGCGTATTGACGTTATGGCAAACTTTGCCGGAGGCACGGCAACAAGAATGCGCAAGGTAGATAAATCGCAGTATCCCGAATTCCCGGATGTACCTATCGATATTTACGATTGGGGAATCGACGTTAATCTCAAGGGACCTTTCTATTTCGCGCACGCAGTACTAAAGCAAATGCGAGAGCAGCGAAGCGGACTCATCCTCAACATCGGTTCCGCCACCGGGGCGAGCGGTGACTCATACGGTATGGATTATTCCACATCAAAAGCAGCGCTGATGTACGGTCTCACAAAATCCATTGCGCAGTATGGCTCCAAGTACGGAATCAGATGTGTTTGCGTTTCTCCGGGACCCGTGCTCACGCGTGAATCAATGTCAAAGCTGCCAACACTTCTCGGCAGAGCCGCTGACCCGCAAGAGATCGTTGATCTGTGTCTGTTTATTGCATCTGACAAGGGACAGTTTATTGACGGTGAAAACATTATGATCGACGGCGGCAGAAGCGTGATGAGGAAATAATCGAGCAATTCACAGAAAGGAGTAAATCCAATGAAAGCAATTCTTATTAATGAAAACAAAGATCTCGTGTGGTCGGATGTTGCCGATCCCATAATAAAAGATGACGAGGTGCTTGTCAAAATATACGCTGCAGCGCTTAACCGGGCAGATCTGCTGCAGCGCCAAGGCAAGTACCCCTCTCCCGCGGGATGTCCCGAGTGGATGGGACTTGAGGTCGCCGGCGTTATAGTTGAAGTAGGCAAAGCAGTAACGAATTGGAAGTTCGGAGACCGTGTGTGTGCCCTGCTTGGCGGCGGCGGATATGCTGAATACGTGGCTGTCAAGTATGATATGCTCATGCCGATCCCGAAGGGGCTTTCCATGGTAGAAGCGGCAGCTTTACCCGAGGCTTATGCAACCTCTTATCTGAATCTGTTTATCGAAGGACATCTTGAAGCGGGTCAGACCGCCTTTATCCCCGCGGGGGCAAGCGGACTTGCATCTGTTGCAATTCCCATGGCAAAAGCCTTTGACGCACGAGTAATAACATCGGTACTGTCGGACGAGATTGCAGAAAAGATCAAGCCTCTGGGCGCTGATATTATCATTAATTCCACTACCCAATGCGTTGAGGAGATACTTGCCAATGAAGAAAAACGCGGCACGCCCGTGAACGTTTCGATGGACTGTCTTTCGGGCGAAACGCTTGGAAAGAGCCTGCCTTATATGGCACGAGGCGGATATTGGATCGTTATCTCCACTCTTGCGGGAGTCGAAACAACCGTGCAGCTCCGTCCGCTTCTCACAAAAGGCTTGCATCTGGTTGGAAGTATGCTTCGCAACCGTACACCCGAAGTCAAGGCGTATATCCTTTCGGAGCTTGTGAAGAACGTATGGCCAAAGATCGAGGACGGAACGATCAAGCCTTCGATATACAAGGTGTTGCCCATCACAGAGTCTGAGGCAGCCCACGCCATTTTGGAACGCGGAGAAAATGTTGGAAAAGTCGTTTTGAAAGTTTGTAATGAATAAAAGCAAAACGATTGTAGCGGCGCTTTTCACGATGCTGCTGTGGGGCTCGCTCTTCCCAATGGTCAAGCTTGGTTTTTCAGCCTATCAGGTCACAAGCACGGCGGACATTTTGCTGTTTGCCGGAATACGTTTTGTGATATGCGGTGCTGTGATCTGCATCTTTGCGTTGATAAAGGACAAGGGATCTTACCGTCCTGTCGGGCTTTCTCTTATACCTATTCTGCTTTCGGGTGTGTTTGGTATCATTTTGCATTACGGCTTTACATATTTGGGATTGGACCTGACAGGGAGCTCGGAAACCGCTCTCATAAAGCAGGTTGGCGTGCTATTTTACGTTTGCTTTTCCTTTCTCTTTATCAAGCAGGACAAGCCGACAGTCAAAAAGACCGTTGCTTCAATTGCGGGATTTCTCGGGATCATCGTATTGAATTTCAGCTCGGAGGGTTTTTCCTTTTGTGCAGGTGATCTGTTTATCCTTTGCGCCTCGTTTTGTACAGTATTTTCCAACGTGATCAGCAAAAAGGTGTTCGAGAAGATCTCGCCCATCACAGCCACGGGTATCTCACAGCTTTTCGGAGGCATTATATTGCTTACCGTGGGAGCTTTAATGGGAGGAAGCGTACATTTTTCATTAAGCGCCGATCTTTGGATCATTTCATATATCTGCGCAGCATCAACCGTCAGCTATTGTATATGGTTTGGGATCGTCAAGGATGGCGAGCTCTCAAAGCTGTTCATCATCAAGTTTGCCGAGCCGATATTTGCCTGCATCTTCGGAGCGCTGATATTGGGCGAGGAAATATGGAAGATACAATATCTGATCTCATTCTTACTCATAAGCGGAGGTATTTGGCTTTCAAACACGAACGGTAAGCTGAAAGCCGATAGCGGGGAAGCTCAATGCTTTCTTACCGCCACTTCCCTTGGTTCGGAAAGGAGGTCATAACATAACAGCATTCCACTTGCGGAACTCCCCGCAACTTTGGATCTTACGACCGCACCATAAAACAAGATTTGGGTCTGGCACGCGATTCACCTCTCAGATCTCTTTATCCCCGCCGAATCGCACAAGTGAATTTCAAAAACAAATTTCATAGTTCCCAACAATCAAAAAACTTAGGAGGAGTTATACCATGAAAAAACTCATTGCATCGTTTTTACTCGCTTCGATTTTGATATCCACCCTACTCACCGGCTGTGCAAACGTTGAGCAGTCCGGGGATGATACCTCCGGGTCGGCATCGACCACCGCTGCCAATAACGGTAATACCGCACAGTCGACCGACGCTCTGCAGGAAACTACCGAATACGTTCCTACAACAGAAGAGATCCTCGGCTTCGGCAAAGAGAACAATAACAATCAGAAATTCACCATCTACACTACAAGCACAAAGACATATGACTTCAACATTGAGGGTGAGACCGGTGACCTTCTTGAAGACACGGTATATAAGAAAAATTCTATGATAGAAGAATACCTCGGTGTTGATATTGAACTGGTTCTTGAAGAAGGCAATTGGGCAAAGCGCAAGACCTTCAACTCAAAGATCACAAATGCATATGCAACCGGAGATGACACGTTTGATCTGATAAACAACTTGTCAAACTGCACCCTTTCGCTTGCTACTCAAGGCGTTTTCACCAACGTTACCGAGCTCCCGTATACAAATATCGAGCAACCATGGTATATCGCCGATATGATTGAGAACTACGGCATTCATGACAAGCTGTACCTTCTCATAGGCGATCATTCAATGTCGTTGTATAAGGACATATCGGTTCTCTTCTTTAACTCCACTATCTGGAAGGAAAAGAAATCCGGTGTGGATCTTTATGATATAGTCCGTGATGGAGATTGGACGCTTGACAAGTTCCTTGAACTGACATCCGATATGGCAAGCGACCTCAACGGTGACGGTCAATATGACAGAGATAATGACCTCTTGGCATATTTTGGCGAAAACGTACCGAACAGCACATGGATGACCGCATTGGATATAGATACCATAGACATTAATAAAGACGGTTCCTATAATTATCACGGTCTGACTGATCGTTTGGCTGACGTTTATGCCAAACTGGCAGAGTTCAGACAAACAGTACCCGGTGTTGAAGATATTAACTCGTTTTCGAAATTCCCCGGACGCTATATACCGAGCGAAGTCTTCGCAAACGGCCAGGCGGCTATTATGTGCAACTTTATCTACGCTACCGAGCATATCCGTGATATGAACGATGAC